>NZ_DASVSF010000092.1 GCF_036388275.1 Longimicrobium sp. | reverse complement strand
GCGTACGCGCACCAGGACCTCCCCTTCGCCCGGCTGGTGAGCGCGCTGCGGCCGGACTGCGGCCCGGGAGAGATGCCGCTCTTCCAGGTGGTGTTCGAGCTGGAGCACGCCCGCGCCAGGCAGGAGACGCTGCGGCTGCCGACCGTGGCGCCGAGCCCGCTCGGGCGCTCGCCGAAGGACCGCCAGACGCTCCGCAGCGAGCTGCGCCTGACCATGAGCGACGACGGCACGAACGTCGGCGGCTCCCTCGTGTACCGGACGGAGCTGTTCGATTCGGCCACGATCGAGCGGATGATCGGCGACTACCTGGCCCTGCTCGAGGGCGCCGTGGCCGATCCGGACCGGCCCGTGGCGGAGCTCTTCTCGTCCGGGCCCCGTGGTTCGACGCCGCTACCAGGGCCGGACCCGGCGGCAACCGCGCATACACGCCCCCTCTGATGTGAGAAGGCCCTCCAGCGCCAAAGGATGGCGCCGAGTCGCACCTGACTCACCATCAACCTCACCAATACGTTGAAACCCCCACGCTGCACTTGGGGATCTAGCAGCCGGTTACCGTCTGGAAGCTGCCTGGCCCCGCACAGTTGATCACTGTCCCTGTACGCCGCGAGCTGACGGCGCTCACCGACCGCCACGCTACGCTCAAGGACGTTCTCTCTGGCGCGTAACCGGCGCTCCCCTGCGCGGTGCGGTCCGCAAGGAGCACCGGGGCTGCGCCGGACTGCGTTACACCCGCCTAGGTCCACGCTCGCCGGTGCAGCGCTAGCGAGCGATTCGCAATCGGCCCGTCCGCTCGCATCGTATGGGGACGATGGCGGCAGGTCCTCTGACGTGGAACTTCTTCATGGTTTGCGATATTAAGTAATCAGGCTATGACTTGGGTTCTCAGTGCTTCGACAGTCGCGCGGCCGACGCCCGCTCGGTCCGACACATCGTCCCTGGCATGGTGAGGCTCTAATGCGCTCGCGTACCCAACCATCCATCTTCACCGCGGTCGTTGCGGTCGCGCTCCTTGCGGCAGGCGTGGCCGCATGCGAGTCCGCACTGTCCGGGCCGCATTCTGGAATTGAGCTAAGCACTGAACACGCGGCGCCGCTGGCGATGGTCGCCGTTACCGGGCTGGCCAGCACCGTGGACGAGGTAGCCATCGAGGTCGGCAGCACCGAGACAACCCTGACGTACGACCCCAGCAGCGGCACGCACCTGTTCATCGTGCCGCCGGACGTCCGTGGATCGGTGTCGGTGCACCTCCCAGCCTCGGCCGCTGGAGGCGCGAGGGCAACCCTGCAGCTGCGGGTGCTTTCGATGGAGTACCCGGGCGGAACAACCGAAACCGCCGCCGCCGAACTGGACCAGACGCTGGCCTCGCTGCAGGCAAATGCATTGGCCGCACGAAAAGCGATCGATCCCTCTGTGGCGCCGGAACTCGCAGGGGTGCTCGATAAGATGCGTGAGTCGGCGTTGACCCTGCGCGCTCTGCTACCCACCATGAGCGCCGAGAATCGCGAGATTCTCGTGGGTCTTTATGCATCCAACCGACGACTATATCAGCGTGTCGCGGTTTCGTTCGCTACGGAGACTGCCCAGCTTGCGGCCCCGTCCACGGCGCTGGCCGTCCGCCCCGCCGGCACGACGAGCCCCCCGCGTGCACTCGTGCCCACGGGTGCACTGACGGCACTTCCCACAGCGGAGTCCCTGTCGCAGATCTGCCGCGAGAAGGGACGCGACCTGGAGATGACAGAGGACATGCTTGAGGCAGCGGGCTATTTTCAGTTTGCGCTCCCCACACTAGCGCTTTTGCTGGGGCGCGACGCGCAGCTTGCCGCCGGGATCGGGCTCACGATGAATACGCTAGTGGTCGGGCTGAACACCGCGGTTGCCATACAGAGCCTACATCCCCGTTTTTTCGATCCCAAGGGGCTGCGCCTGAAGCCCAGCCGCGTCCGCGTGCCCGAAAACGGGCGTACCGCGGAACTGCGCGCCTACGTGACTATGGTGAACGCGCGAGGCGCCCTGGACGACGCGGTGGAACTGGGCGAGGCTATTGGAGACTACCGCGAGTATTACCAGGGACTAGATGATGCGCGCCGGCTTGCAAAAAAGGCTGTACTGCGCCGGGCGCTGATCGCGGCAGGCCAGGAGGCTATCGCACGCCTGCTGGAGGAGACGTTCGAGCTGATGGACAAGCTGGCCGGCGAAGAAGCGCAGCTCACCGGGGGCGAGATCCAGATAGCTATGGACGGGTTGGAGATTGTCGACGTCAACAACAGTGGGCTGTGGCGCTTTACGTCGACGGCTCAGGGTGAGGCACGCACGTTCGCGACGGTGGGGCAAATCCGGCGGGAACTCGGTTACGAGATCGTGGCACTCTACGCTACTGCGGGAAGAGGCGAGGGGTGCCGGGCCCAAACAGACGGCGGGCACCCGCAAGAGGGACTGAACGGATTCATGGTGACCGGCCCGCCGATTCTCAAGAGCGCTCGCTCCGCGTTCGTGAGCCTGAACTCATGCCAGACAACAACGGCCGGCACCGGCAGCTTGTACGACATCTACGTCACGTTCACCGCCGCCAACACCCTGGGCCCGGGTTCGCGGTTGGATATCGCATGGTCGTTCCCGGAGGGGAATACCGGTACGTACCGGAAGGTAAACGAGGACGACGAGCGGGCCGGCACGTCGGGCGACATCCGGTTCCGGCACTGCTCGCGGTTCGCGAAGCACAACTTCACCACCCTCCACATCACAGCTACAGATCCTGAAGGGCTGCAGAGCGACACAGTCACTCTTACAATCAACAAGCCGGCAGGCGGTTACATCATCGCGCCCTCCCCCGCAGCGGCAGCGGCTGCAACTGCCACGGGAGGCGGGCGGTGAACCGCTGAGCAGGGGTCGGGGGAGCGAAGGGGAACCGCTCGGTTTTTACCGCACCGGCAACCGCGTGCGCCGGCTTCCCGGGGGAGAGATCGAGTTCCTGGGGCGCGTGGACCAGCAGGTCAAGATCCGCGGCTTCCGCCTCGAGCCGACGGAGATCGAGGCCGCCCTCCTCCAGCCGTCCGGCGTGCGGGAAGCGCTGG
This sequence comes from Longimicrobium sp., assembly GCF_036388275.1. Classification (NCBI taxonomy): domain Bacteria; kingdom Pseudomonadati; phylum Gemmatimonadota; class Longimicrobiia; order Longimicrobiales; family Longimicrobiaceae; genus Longimicrobium; species Longimicrobium sp. The sequence continues at coordinate 429 of NZ_DASVSF010000092.1, read as the reverse complement.
TGCTGGTGCGCGAGGCCGCGCCGGGCGACCGGCGCCTGGTGGGATACGTCGTGCCCGCCGGGGGAGGGCGTGGTGTCGACGGCGCTCCGGGCGCTCGGCCGCCAGGAGGGGTGCACCCTCTACATGACCCTCCTGGCCGGGCTCCAGGCGCTCCTTTCGCACTACGGCGACGACGACGTCTGCGTGGGAACGCCGGTCGCGGGGCGCGTGCGGCGCGAGATCGAGAACCTGATCGGCTTCTTCGCCATCACCCTGGTGATCCGCACCGACCTTTCCGGGTCACCCGGCTTCCGCACGCTCCTCGGGCGCGTGCGGGAGGCCGCGCTCGGCGCGTACGCGCACCAGGACCTCCCCTTCGCCCGGCTGGTGAGCGCGCTGCGGCCGGACTGCGGCCCGGGAGAGATGCCGCTCTTCCAGGTGGTGTTCGAG
>NZ_DASVSF010000091.1 GCF_036388275.1 Longimicrobium sp. | reverse complement strand
TGTGTTAAGCGCGCCGCCAGCGTTCGTCCTGAGCCAGGATCAAACTCTCCATGAGAATTCAAACAGCTCTTCGTGAACGAAACACTAGACTTCTTCAAGTCTTTGCTTCCGTTCGGAATTTCACGTTCTTGTCCCGTGTTTTTGTGTGGAGGCGAAGGACGTGTTGCCCTCGACTAACACCACCACGGGGCGCTCGTTACAAAAGCACTCCCAAGACCCAGGTTTTCAAAACCATCGCGCGAGCCACTGGCCCGCTCCTTCAATTCGCATCCGGCCAGTTTCACCCGGCCGCCGCGTTCAGTCCTTCAATCTACCACCCTTGAACCTCTCGGTCAAGGGGTGGGCGGCGATGACTTTCTCGTCTTTCGCTCGCCAGACTATCTTGCAACGCCTTCAATCTACTGGACTTCGGGCGCTTGGTCAAGGGAGGTTTTTCCGAATTTCTCCACTTCGGCCGATCCGACGCCGTTTCCGGCGACAGCCCTAGATTATATCAGCTTCTCCAACCCCCGTCAACCCCGGTCCGAAACACCACGAAACCACCTTGGTTTCTGCTACAGTTGGTTCCGAAGGGGGCGCCAAGTATAAACGGCCGTTCCCGTCGAGTCAACCCCCGTGTTCGGCGGCTGTGCTGGACGGCGGCGGCGGGGGCGCGTACTGTCATCCGCGTGAAGGCGGACAGCCGAGAGCATCCAGGCAACGGGGAGAATGACGGGAGACACGTATCCGGCGGCGCGGATCGTAGCCGGCGCGGTGGAGCAGTACTTCGCCCAGTGCCGGGCAGCGATGCCGGGATTCCCGGAGATTGCGCCCGCGCCGGACGGACAGACGATCGAGCAGATCGCCACGACCGGGTTCTGGGCCAGCCTGCGCCAGGAAGAAGGGCGCTCGCCAAAAATTTCGCTCGCATGGGTTCCCCCGGAGCAGGCGGGGCACCCGCTGCGGTTCGCGCGGCCCTTTCCGCTGGAGCCCGGCCTGCTGGCCAGGCTTGCGCCGGCGGTGGAGCGCCCGGGCATTCACCTGGGCGTGTGGGAGCACGGCGGCGAGCTGTACGTCTGGGGCACCACGCGATCCATCCCCCCCGCCTGCTTCGTGCTGGAAGTGGTGCAGCCCGGGCTTCTCGTCATCAAGCGGCGCCGCGCCCGGGAGGACGGCAAGTTCGCCAACGTGGCCGTGCTGCACGGCGACCAGGTGAAGATGGTGGACGAACGCGGGGGCGACCTGCCCGCGGGGATGCTCAACACGTCGCCGCTGCTGGCGTTCGCCTCTACGCGGTCGTGGACGGACTCGGTGAACGTCGTGGTGCAGCTTGCGCTTTCCATGCGCACGCACGGACACGGCGGGTCGCTGCTGATCGTGCCGCGAGATTCAGATGAGTGGCGCAGGTCCATCGTCCACCCGATCAACTACCCCGCCGAGCCCGCGTTCACGGGACTGTCGTCGCTGGCGGCGTTGGAGCCGGACGAGGAGGACCGCGCGGAGTGGATGGACGCGGTGCGCCGGGCGGTGGACCAGGTGGCCGGGCTTACCGCGGTGGATGGCGCCACCATCATCGACGACCGCTACGACCTGCTGGCGTTCGGAGCCAAGATCGCGCGGTCGCGGGGAAGCGCGCCCGTGGAGCGCGTGGTGGTAATGGAGCCAGTGGTGGGCGCGCGCCCCGCCGTGGTCGAGGTGTCGGAACTGGGGGGAACGCGCCACCTGTCCGCGGCCCAGTTCGTCCGGGACCAGCCGGACGCGCTCGCGCTGGTGGCCTCGCAGGACGGCCGCTTCACGGTGTTCTACCGGCCGCCGGGGCAGGACACCGTCCATGCGCACCGAGTGGAGACCCTCCTTCTCTGATCCGGCAACGAAAACGAGGGCCCGGGGATAGATCCCTGAGCCCTCTCCATGTCGTGCCTCCGCGCCCGACCGTCTAGCGCCCGCGCTTCGGCGGCTCGGGCGGCCAGATCCGGAGCGGTTTTCCATCACCCACGATGGGCAGGTTCTGCAGGGCTCCTTCCACGCGCGACTCCTCGGCCGAGGGCGCGCCGACCTGCTCACCTGCGGCCACGGGGACGGGCTCTGTGACGCCGCCCGGCTCATCAGCGGTCACTCGAACCGGCGCAGCGGCGGGGACCGGGACCCCGGCGGCGACCTCGGCTGATGTCGCGGAGGCGACGGCAGCTGGCTGCACGACGGTGACCGGCTGCGCGCGGACGGCGGAGATCACGCGCAGCATGGCTTCGGCGGCCTGGCTCTGCTGCGCCTGGCCGGCCCGGATCACCTGCTGGCTGGCGTGGATCGCCTCGACCAGCGGCGCGAGCGCGGCCCGGATCACGTCGGGTAGCTCGTCCGGCAGGCGCACCGGCTCCGGCGCGGGCGCGGGCGGCGGCTCGGGGGCCGGGGTCGACACGGCCGCGCCCAAGGCCTGCAATCCGCCCGCGATGTCCGCCAGCTGCGCGACCACGCGGCCGCCCACATCGGCGTCGTCGCTGCCCATGGCCTTGTTGCGCAGGAAGTCGCGCTTGATCTGCTCCCACCGCGCGGCTTCGTCCGAGGTGAGCACGCCGCGCAGCTCCTTGAGCTTCAGCAGGTTCTCTTCGGCGCCGGTCGTGAGCAGCTGCGCCTCGCCCTGGTAGTGGTCGGCGATCAACTGCTGCAGCTCGGCGTCGTTCATCACCGGCGAAATCTTCTCCGCCAGCTTGTTCATGTTGCGGTAGCTGCCCTGCAGCTTGAACGCCGGCTCGGTGCGGTACCGATCCGCCTGCGCGGCGCTGGCGATGTACTGCTGGTTGACGCGGTACACCACGTCGCGCGCCTTGATGATGCGCTTGAGCGTTTCGACGATCTCGTTGATCTCCGCCGCGCCGTACGCATGGCTGAGCCCGTTGGTGGAGACGTCGAGCCCCTTCGCGCGGTCGGCGAACAGGTACAGGTCCGCCATCTCGCGCGTGGCGAGCGGCGCCAGCACCGGGTTGGAAGTCAGTGAGTTCTCGATGTAGCTGAGCGTGAACGCGTCTTCCATCCCCCCGAGCACATCGCCCAGGTTGTAGATGTCGGCGCGGTTGGCGAGCATGTCGGGGATCTTGAAGACCTCGCCCGACTCGGTGTACGGGTTGCCCGCCATCACCACGCAGAACTTCTTGCCGCGCAGGTCGTACGTCTTCGTCCCCCCCCGCCACACGCCCTCGATGCGCCGCGTGCCGTCGCAGAGGGAGATGAACTTCTGCAGGAACTCGGGGTGCGTGTGCTGGATGTCGTCGACGTACAGCATCACGTTGTTCCCCATCTCCAGCGACAGCCCCAGCTTTTCCAACTCCTGCCGCGAGGTGGCGTCGGGCGCCTGCGCCGGGTCCAGCGAGCGCACCTCGTGGCCCACCGCGGGGCCGTTCACCTTGACGAAGACCAGCCCCAGCCGGTGCGCCACGTATTCCATCAGCGTGGTCTTTCCGTACCCCGGGGGCGAGATCATCATCAGCAGGCCCATCAGGTCGCTGCGCTTGGCCTCGCCCACGGTGCCGATCTGCTTGGCGAGGTTGTCGCCGATGATGGGGAGGTACGTGTCGTTGATCAGCTTGTTGCGCACGAACGACGTCAGCGGGCGCGCACGCAACTCGCCCAGGCGCAGCGCATCGCGCTCGCGTGTGGCGATCTCCTGGCGGATGGCCTGGTAGCGGCGGTAGCCGGGGAGAAAGCGGTCGCGATGGTCCCGCAGGCGGCCCAGGAACTCGTCGATGGCCAGCGTCAGGCGGCCCCCATCGATGCGCGGATGCTCGCCCAGCAGCCCCTCGACCGTGGCCAGCGGCTGTGCGTGGTTCGGCCGGCGCTGCAGCTGGTTGCGGGTAAGGATGAGCGCCGCCGCCTCGGGCACGTAGCGCGCGAACGGGGCGAGTGTGGCGTCCGTGCACAGCGCCTGCAGCCAGTGCAGCGCGTGCTCGTGCCGCGCGGCCGGACGGTCCTGCAACTGCTCCAGCATCTGCCCGAAGGCGGTGCGGAGATCGGCGTCCGCCAGCCGCGACAGGAGCGCGTCCGCCAGCTCGCGGGCGGGGAGCGAAAGGATCAGCCCCTCGTGCCCGCCGGCCAGCTCGTCGAACAGGTACGATGCGGCATCCGCAGCCACGGCGGCGGTGAACGGCAGGGCGTTGACCTCGGCGAAGGCGCGAAGGCGATCGGCCATCTGCGCCCGGAGCGCGTCCGCGGCGGACCGGGAGCCGAACAGGCCCTGCATCGCCTTGGCACTGGCGACGCCCGCCTTCCACTCCCGCGCGTCCTCGTCCCCCTGCGCGGCCGCCCAGAAGAGCGCGGCGAGCGCGCGGGGCTCGGGCGCGTGCACCAGCTCGCCCGCGGCCTCCAGCTGGGCCAGGGCGGTGCGCAGGATCAGCGTGGCGTCGTGGTCGTGAATGCCGCGCTGGTAGCCGTCGCGGTAGCGCGGCGCGGCGAAGTCGACCACCGTCTTGCCCAGCGCGTCGCCCTCCGCGGCGTGCTTCCGCAGCAGCTCCATCGAAAGCCCCTCCGCGCCGGCCTGGGCCGCGGCCAGCACCTCGCCGGCCAGGTACTCGCCGCGGTAGAGCGGGGGGGATTCCGACTCCAGCGACACCTGCCAGTAGTCGCGCAGGGCGGCCAACTCCTCGCTGTGGATGGGCTCCATGAAGTCGGTGCCCGTAAGGTGCACCGCCAGCTCGCCGCCGCGCGGCAGGATCGTGAGGTCCAGCGGCTGCGTGCTGACGCTGAAGCGGTGGCGCCCCAGCTTGATGACGTTTCCGCCGCCCTCGAACAGGTCGGTGCGGTCGCGCAGCGCGCGGACGGCGCCGTCGCGGGCGCTCTTGATGCGCGCCTCGACGTCGTCGGCCTTCACGGGGTCCTTCAGCGCGCGCAGCCGCTCGGCCAGCTCGCGCACCTTCAGGATCAGCGGGTCGCCCGCGAAGAAGGCGTTCAGCTCGTCGGCCGTGGCGAACTTCTCCGTGCGGCGCCCCAGCCCCTCGACGATGCGGTTGGCGGCCTCGAGCACCGACTGCGCCTTGCGCTGGCGATCATCCAGCAGCGCCTGGCGGTGGGCGTCGAACGTCTCCAGCAACTCCTCGCGCTTGGCCAGGATGTCGCCCAGGAACTGCTCGTGCTCGCCGAACTGGCTCTCGATCTCCTCCAGCTGCACCATCAGCCGCGAGAGCTGTTCATCCGCCCGTTCGGGGTCCGTCGCCAGCCCCAGCGCGCTCGCGACGCTCTGCCCGAAGAGGGAGAACTGCGCCCCGAACTGGGCGACGGCCTCTGCCGAGCCCAGGGTCTTGCGGCGCTGCGCGGCGCGGGCGCGGGCCTGGTTGAGCCCCGCGTAGATGGTGGAGATGGCGTCGACCACCCGCGTGCGCTGCACGGCGTCGTCCACCTTGAGCGTCGCCATCAGCTCCGACAGCATGTCGAGGTCGGCCGACATGCCTTCCAGCGCCGCCACCGCCTCGCCAATTCCCTTGGCCGTCTCGGCCTTCTGCGCTTCGGCATCCAGCACCGCCAGGCGCTCGGAGAAGGGCGCCAGCGCCTTGTCGCCGGCCAGGAACTCGCCCGTGGCCGCACCGACGCGCTCGTGCTGAACCTGCAGCTCGGCGCCCATCGTGTCGATGGCGGCGGTGTCGACGTAGCGCAGCTCGCGGATGGTGAGCAGGCGTCCGCGCTGGCGGGTGATGTCGTTGAGCGCGTCGACGAACTCCTGGACCTGCTTCCAGTCTTCGGGGACGAGGCGAGCAAGGAGCGCGGCATGCTCGTCCCGCGCCTGCGCGATCGCCGCCTCGGACTGGCGGCGGATCCCCTCCACCTTTTCGAACTCGTCGAGCACCGACTCGCTGGTGGCGGCGATCTCGTGCAGCACGGCGCCGGCGCCCCGGCTGTCGGCGGCGTCCAGCCAGTGGTGCGCGTCGAACAGGCGGCGGGTGTTGCGGGTGAGCAGCCGGTAGCGCTGCACCGACACTTCCGGGCTCTCGATCTCCCGAGCCAGCTCGAACAGGCTGGAGATGCCCCGCACCAGCTCGGCGTTGCCCAGGCGGCCCATGAAGGTGGCGCCGGGGGGACGGGTGGCGGCGTGCTCGTCGGAGACGAACGGCGACTGCCAGATCTGCATGGGGTGCACGCGCGTGGGCTCTTCGCCCTCGGCGTGGAACAGCACCATGCGCCCGTCGCCCAGCACGGCGTGGCCGTGCCCGAACAGCGGGTTCTGCAGCTTGCGCTGGATGAGGTTGTACACGAAGAGCGCCGACTTGCCGGCCTCGTGCTCGTAGAAGACGTACATGACGTCTTCGCCGTTGGGCGAGCGGATGGCGCGCTGGAACCGCATGCCGTCCATCCGCGCGTCAAACGCCTTGTGCTCGCCGTTCTGCAGGTAGTAGCCGCCCGGAAAGATGATCCCGTGGTCCTCGGGCAGCTGCACGCACGCCTGCACGATGGCGTCTACGCGGTCGATGCGTCCGCTGATGGTGTTGTAGACGAAGCCGCGCCACGTGGTTTCGCGGTACGGCAGCACCTTCAGCAGCACCAGCGATCCAACGCGGGCGAAGTCGAAGGTGGCGTCGTCCAGCGACTGCGTCTTTTCATCCACCGGCTCGCTGTGGATGCCCTGCCCCGACTCGGTGTTGTTCTCGACCTTGATGGTCAGGTCGCCGCCCGTGGTTTCCACGAACAGCGTGTCGAGCACGTTCAGGTGGGGAAAGCGGCCGGTGACGGTGTGCTCGCGCCCCGCCCGCGTCCACTCGAAGTCGAACGGCGGGGGAAACGTGAGGTCGCGGTCGCCGCGGGCGTCCAGGTAGGTGACGTCGCCACGGGGCGAGACGGCCCAGCGGAAGACGCGCACGTCGGTGCTGCGCTCGCCGATCTGGAAGGCGGCCAGCAGCTTGCCGCCGGCCACGTCCAGCTGCAGCAGCCGCGCGTTCTTGTAGTACGCGTACAGCTCGTCGAAGTCGCGGATGAACGCGGGATCGCCCAGGAAGCTGCCGGCCAGCGCCACGCCCTCCACGTCGAACCCGTCCGCGCCCTCCACCAGCCGGTAGAGGCCGAAGACGTCTTCCACCCGGGTGGTGGTCTTCAGCCCGAGGAAGACGTTGTAGCCGAACAGCAGCAGGCCGCCGACGGGTACGATGTCGCGGCCGATGCAGTTGTTTTCGGTGTGGATGCGAAGGCGCCCGATCACCTCCAGCCGGCTGTCCCCGAACTCCGCCAGCCGCTGCTCGTTGAGCGCGCCGGCGATGTCCCGCAGCCGGGCGCCCTGCTCGGTCAGCCGGCGGCGCAGCACCTCGTACGCGCCGCCCTCCGCCACCGCCTGGTCCACGGTGGTCTCGGCGGAGCCGGCGGCGGGCTTCATCACGCCCGGGGACTGGTCGGTCATGCTGCGCTTACCTGGATCGTGATGTGGATGACCCGGGGCGGATTTGGCCCCGGCACTTCCTGCTGAACAGCGGCCTCACGGAAGCATGGTGAGCGAGGAGGCGTTTCGAGATCGGCCGTGCAATCCCCGGCTGCCCTCTCCCCCCGGCCCCCTCTCCCGCAAGCGAGAGAGGGGGAGAACTACACCAGGCCCGGTCGCGCCACACGGCCGAACACGCGCCACGGCAAGCCAGTCTGCGAAGGCAGACTTCGTGTGGTCGTTGCAGCGAATTCATTCGCCCGTGCCCGCGGCGGCGGCGGGGCGTTTCGAGAACGGCCGTGCAGTCCCCGGCTGCCCTCTCCCCCCGGCCCCCTCTCCCGCGAGCGGGAGAGGGGGAGAACTGCACCGTTAGACCGCCGACTCGGCCTTGGGCGCCACCACCTGGTCGAACACCTCGGGGGTGATGGGCACGCTCAGCCGCTCGCGGGGCTCGGGGCGCGCCACGCCCAGGAAGCGCTCCATCAGGTCCTGCACGATGGGGCTCTTGCCCGCGAAGCCCTCGATGGACTTGCCCAGCGTCAGCGCCTTGGAAAGCGACTCGAACATGCCGCCGTCGCCGCCCACCAGGTCGATGTTCGCGTTGCGCAGCGCCGAGGCGATGACCTCCGCGTTCTCCTTGCTGACGTCCTTGCCCGCGGCGATCGCGGCCATGGCCTGGTCGAAGTGCGCTTCCAGCGTCATGCGGAACTCCTCGTGCGTGCGCGCACGGTCGCTCAGCCCGTCGATGGCCTCGAACTTCTTGGTCAGCCCCTCGGCCTCGGCGGTGAGCTTGCGGGCCGTGACGGTGGCCTCGGCCAGCCCCACCGACTCCACGGCGGACGCCCGGGCCTGCCCCAGCCGCGTTTCGCCATCCGCCTCAGCGCCCATCCGCTCGCCCAGCACGCGGGCCTCGGCGGCGCCCTGCTTGTACGCGGCGTCGGCCTTGGCTTCCATCACCCGCGCCTCGGCGGCGCCCACCTTCTCGATCGCCGTAGCCTCGGCCTCGCGGACGGCGGCCTCGGCCAGGCCGGGCGCGGCCATCTCTACCTGGATGGCCCCGGCCAGCAGGCGCTTGGCGTCGGCGTCGCGCGACGCGGCGTCCAGCCGGGCCTGCGCCATGGTGGTCAGCTCCAGCGCGCGGTGGCGGGCGGCGGCCTCGGAAGCCTCGGCATCCTTGACGGCGCGCACGGCGGCTTCCTGCGCCGCGGCCTCGGCGCCGAGGACGCGCGCCTGCTTCTCGCGCTCGGCCTCGGAAACCACGCGCACTTCCTTGATGCGCTCTTCCTCGATCGTGACCGTCTTGTCGATGGCGATGCGCTCGCGGGTGATGTTGGCGACGTCCTTCTTGCCCACCTCGACCACCTTGTCGCGCTCCACCCCCTGCAGCTGCACCTCGCGGTCGGTGGTCACCTCTTCCAGGGCACGGGCGCGGGCCACGCGCTCTACCTCGATGGCGACGGCGCGCTGGCGGTTCTGCCCGGCGACTTCCACCTCGCGCTGCACGTTCTGCTCGCGGATCTGGATCTTCTCATCGGACTCCAGCCGTGCCTGCTCGGCGATCAGCCGCTGTTCCTCGCGCACGCGGGTGGTCTCGGCGGCCTCGCGCGCCTGGATCGTCTCGATCTCGCGCTTCTGGCGCGCCTCGGCCTCGGCCTGCTGGCGCTCCAGGGCCAGGGTGGCTTCGCGGGACTCGACGTTCTTCTTGGTGATGGCGAGCTTTTCGTTCTGCTCCAGCTCGTTCGTCACCACGTTCTGCATGGCGGTGCGCTCGGTGATCTTCCGGATGCCTTCGGCGTCCAGGATGTTGTTGTGGTCCAGCAGGTGCTTGGGCGTCTGCTCCAGGTAGTCGATGGCCACGTCCTCGAGCACGTAGCCGTTCAGGTCGTTGCCGATGACCTTGACGATTTCGTCGCGGAACTCCTGGCGCTTCTCGAACAGCTCGGTGAACTCGAACTTCTTGCCCACCGTCTTGAGCGCCTCGGAGAACTTGGCGTTGAACAGCTCGTCCACGGCCTCGCGGTCCGACGCGCGGCTGGCCCCGATGGCCTTGGCCACGCGCAGCACGTCGGCCTGCGTTTCGTTGACGCGCAGGTAGAAGGCGACGGTGATGTCGGCCCGCATGTTGTCCTTGCAGATCAGCCCTTCCTTGCCGCGGCGGTCCACCTGCAGGGTGATCAGGCTCACCCGCATCAGCTCGGCCTTGTAGAGGACGGGAATGATCAGGCTGCCGGTGAAGCGCACCTTGGGCTGGGAGCTCATGTCGTTGATGATGAGCGCCGTTCCCTGCTCCACCTTCATGTAGAAGGCCTTGAACAGGGCGAAGGTGCCCAGCAGCATCAACAGCAGGATGCCGGCGCCGAGGGCGAACGGCAGAAGGAGGGACATGCTCATCTGGACCTTTCTGAAGGGTTGGGTTGCTTACTGGCCAAGGAACTGCTGCTCCGACACCACGCGATAGGCGTTCTGCGACTCGATGTACTCGATGAGCACGATGCGGTCGCCGCGCTGGAGCTGGTTGGGATCTTCGTGGCGCACCTGCAAAATCAGCCCGGCGCCGCCGTCGTCCACCGACGCCTGCCCGTAGTCCCCGGACAGCGTGGGGGTGACGACCACCGCCGACGTTCCCACCAGCGAGCGCTCCATGGGGCGCATCTTCGCGAGCGCGCGGCGCACCGGGCGCAGCACGATGGAGGTAACGGCCATGGCGGGAACGAGCATGCCCACCAGCGTGCCGATGCCGGCGACGGTCCGCACGGCATCCGGCAGGTCGCCCAGGATCAGCAAGTGAACGAAGTACGCCCCCAGCCACGCCGTGAAGACCAGGGTGGTGGCCACCACCGTGAAGGGCACCCCGCCCAGCCCCAGCTTCGAGAGCATCGCCGCCGCGGCCCCCGCGTCGGGCGCGTCGCCGTCGCCCACCAGCCCGTCGACGGAATCGCCGTCGGCCAGGCCCGTGACCGCAAGCACCCAGTAAAGGGTGATGACGGCCAGCAGCATGCTGTAGACGATGGTGGGAAAGCCGAGGGCGGTGTGCAGGAACTCGTTCACGGTGGTTGCGGTCCGCGTTCGTTCGGGGTGACGAAGCCGCCTGGCGGCTTCCCCAAGTTCAACGGAGGAACGGGCTTCGGAGTTTCGAGCGGGAGGGGCGACCGCGCGGAAGGGCGACATCACCGCGACGAGGCCGTGTTTCCTGCAACGGCGGATCAGATGTTTGGAACCTAAACGTGCGGACCTGATTGCGTCAACTCTTAACCCTCTATCGTCAGATACGAGGCGGGGGATGATGGCTGCGGATTGCTTGCAGGAGACGGAGAACATCGCCTACCTTCCAGCGACCCTCGTCCCCGCACGTCATCCCCCGTCACCATCAACCGGACCGCACGCATGACTCGTTTCCGCTGGGCACTCGTCCTCGCCGTCGTCCTGTGTTCCGCGCCGCTTCACGCGCAGGATACGGAAGAGGATGCGCCGGAACCGGCTCCACGCGGCCGGGCGGCGCAACTGGCCTCGCTTGGCCTTCGCTACGGGGCCCCGCTCGGCCTCTCCGCCTACACCGGCGTCATCATCGCCCCGCGCGGCCCCGACTTCATCCAGGGGCCATCGATCCTCGGAGAGGTGGGGCAGGATGGCATGCGGCTGTCGGTGGGCATGTCGTCCGTAAGCCTCGGGGGATCGTATCGCGCGCAGGTGAGCCTCCTCCGCACGTGGGACCCTCACGGCGACATCGAGCCGGGCCAGACGTACGTGGGGCCGGAAGTCAGCGCGGGACTGATCCTGGGAATCACCATCGGCCACTACTGGCGGATCAGCGACGGCGGCGGCCCGGCGAGGATCTTCGCGATCGGCTCGTTCCTCGGGGTCTGAGACGCGGCAGTGATGGGTCATACAGAGACCGAGCTCAATCCGTCATCCAGAGGCCGGGGCGCACTGAACTGGCCCACGGTGCATCCCATGCCGGGCCGTGGGATCTTGCCGCGGAAGCCACTTCGCCCGGGCGCGGCAGCAACACGGAACCCTGGGCCTCGGTCCTGGTCCTCGCCTGGGGGTTCGGCCCAAGCCTCCCCGGGCGAATGAATTCGCTGCAACGACCACACGATGTCCACCTTCGTGGACTGCCTGCCGCCGTGTTTGTTGTCGCCTGTGGCGCGCCCTTGCTGTGGCGTGCCTGCCGCTCTCAATCCGGGGCCCGCAACGGCCATCTGTCATCCAGAGGCCCGAGCACACTTGACCGGCCCGCAGCCCATACCATGCAGGGCCGTGGGATCTTGCCGCGGGAGCGACTTCGCCCGGGCGCGGCAGCGACACGGAACCCTGAGCCTCGGTCCTGGTCCTCGCCTGGGGGTCCGACCCAAGCCTCCCCGGGCGAATGAATTCGTTCCCATCCGGAAACGTGGAGACGGAGTCGGAGAGCCGGAAAAGCGGACGAATAAAACAGGCGCACCCGGGTGTGTTGAATCTCGCGCGAAAGGAGTAGGTTTGGCTTTGCCGAACACAAACCACTCTTCACGGAGCACACCCGGATGCGCCGTCAGGTCGAGCAGCTCACGCTGTGTGGTCCCGCAGTCGATCACCAGCGGGCACGCGTCATGGATCAGATCGCCCGGATCCTCAGTGGGAAACCTGAAATCGCGGCGCTGATCGAGCAAGACCTGCTGCGGGGGCTGAGCAGTCCGGAGACGGGGGCACGCGGGATGACGGCCGAGCAGGTGCTGCGGGCGCTCATCATCAAGCAGATGAACGAGCTGAGCTATGACGAGCTGGCGTTCACGCTGGTTGATTCGCGGACGTATCGCGGCTTCTGCGGCTATGGCCCCCTGGATGCCGTGCCGGCCCGGTCGACGCTGCAGGAGAACCTGAAGAAGCTTCGCCCCACGACGCTGGAGCGAGTGAACGGTGTCATCCTGGGCTTCGCGGCGCAGGAGAAGATCGAGAAAGGCCGCAAGGCGCGCATCGACAGCACGGTGGTGGAGTCGAACATCCACGTGCCGAGCGACTCTGCCCTGCTGTACGACGGGGTGCGGGTACTGTCGCGGCTGCTTGCGCGGGTACAGAAGGCCTGCGGCTTCAGCGGGTGGCGCAACCACACGCCGTCGGCGAAGGCACGCATGCGGGAGATCCACTCGACGCGAAGCGGGAAGAAGCAGCAGGCCTCCTACGAAAAGCTCCTCGAGGTGGCGCGCAGGACGAGCGGCTACACGCGGACGGCGCTGTTCGCCTTGCGTGCGGTGGAGGCGAAGCGCCGTCCCGCACGGCTGCGAAAGGCGCTGAGCGGCTATCGCGAGCTTCTGGAGCGGGTGATCGAGCAGACGGAGCGGCGCGTGATCCGTGGCGAGAAGGTGCCGGCGGCCGAGCGCGTCGTGTCGCTGTTCGAGCCGCACGCGGACGTGATCGTGAAGGACCACAAGAAGGTTTACTACGGACACAAGGTGAACCTGTGCGGTGGGGTGTCGGGCTTGATCCTGGACTGCGTGATCGAGAAGGGCAATCCGAACGACGCCACACGGGCGGTGCCGATGCTGAAGCGGCAAAAGGCGATCTACGGCGCGGTGCCGCGCCAGGTGGCGCTCGACGGGAACTACGCATCGCAGGAAAACCTGTGCGAGGCGAAGCAGTTGGGCGTGGAGGACGTCTGCTTTACACGCCGCCGCGGGATGGAGGTGGAGGAGATGGCGAGCAGCCCAAGGATCTACCGGCTGCTGAAGCGTTTCCGCGCCGGCGTGGAGGCGACGATCTCGTACCTGAAGCGGGTATTTGGCCTGAGGCGCTGCACCTGGCGTGGTGAGATGTCGTTCCACAGCTACGTCTGGAGCAGTGTCATCACGGCCAACCTGGTGATCCTCGCCCGCCACATGCTCAAGTAGCCGCGGGAGCCTCTCCTGGGAGAGGTGTGTCCTGGAAGGCCGAAGTGCTCTGTCCGTGGCGCAGACGGAGCGAAAAACGAAGGCAGAACGATCGGCACTGGTATGAATCCTCTGCCAACGATGCACTCGAGCGGACACTGACCCGGGCAAAAAGCCCTGTTTCCGGATGCGAACGAATTCGCTGCAACGACCACACGATGTCCACCTTCGTGGACTGCCTGCCGCGGTGTTTGTTGTCGCCTGCGGCGCGCCCTTGCTGTGGCGTGCCTGCCGCTCTCAATCCGGGACCCGCAACGGCCATCTGTCATCCAGAGGCCCGAGCGCACTGAACTGGCCCACAGTGCATCCCATGCAGGGCCGTGGGATCTTGCCGCGGAAGCGACTTTGCCCGGGCGCGGCAGCGACACGGAACCCTGAGCCTCGGTCCTGGTCCTCGCCTGGGGATTGGCCCAAGCCTCCCCGGGCGAATGAATTTGAATTCGCTGCAACGACCACACGATGTCCACCTTCGTGGACTCGCCTGCTGTCGTGTGGCTGCGATGATGGCGCGCGCCCCGGCCTCTCGTCCCAGTCGAGTGCTGCTTTTTTAGTCGATCGCACCATGCTCAAGCCGAGCGCAAATCTGTCATCCAGAGCAACGGCCGAGGGTTGATCCGGGCCGTCGCCCGAATACGCTGACGGGGAGCAGGCCACGACGGCCTGCTCCCCGTCTTTTGTATCTCCGGGCGAGTTCAGCGCGATGCCCGCTCGGTTTCTAGCCGGGTACGCAGCCGCTCGCGCCCTGTTGCCGCGTACCGCTTGCAGGCGTTCCGATCCACCAGCGGCTGGCTTCCGGCGAGGCGCTCGAACAGTGAGGAGCCACTGGGGTGCGGGGTGATGAGGATGTCGCAGGACAGCGCCTCCAGCGTGCGGAAGCCGCGCTCGAAGTCAGCCACGGCGCCGGGATACGCGGGGCTGTCCGTGAACCGGAAGCCGTCCGCCGAGATCGGGGAGTGACTGTCGGCGTAGACGACGTCCACGCACTGCGCGCCCTCGCACGACTTCCATGTCCACGTGGTGCCGCCCTGCGTATGCCCGGGCGTCAGGTGCGCCGTAAGGGCGAGCGGGCCCACTCGGAGGGTTTCGCCGTCCGCGAAGCGCCGCACGTTCCGCACAGGGGGGAAGTCCAGCAGCTCGCCGTGCTGGGGATCGCCCACTTCCGATTTTCCCCGCTCCAGGACGCCCGCGCTGGCAACGCTCGCCGCCATCGGCGCACCCGATGCCACCTGCAGCGCCGCCAGCCCGCCCGCGTGGTCGTAGTGCACGTGCGAGTTGAGGATGAGCCGAACGTCGCGAACGTCGAAGCCCAGCGCGCGGATGTTGGCTAGGATCAGCGGCGCGGAATTGGGGAGCGCACCGTCGATGAGCACGTGGCCCTCGGGCGAGGTCACTAGGATCGCCGAGAGGCCGTTCGTGCCGATGTAGTAGGTGTTCCCGTGGATCTTCACCGGCGCGTGGGGTTCGTTCCACGCGGCGCAGGTGGGGCAGAGCGCCGCGGGATACGGTTGGGTGCGCGGGTCGGGGGCCTGCGCGCAGGCGCTGGTGCCGGAAAGCGCCAGGAGCGCCGCGCTGGCGGTGAGGGTGCGGACGGAGACGGATCTCATGTTCGCGTCGGGTCAGGGGTCATGGAAAGCGGCCGACCAGCCGGACCGCACGTGGATAGTACTCTCGCGCGCGCTCAACGATTCAGCCAGTACGTGGGCCTGATGACGAACACGTTCTGCGCGCACGCGTCGAACTGCGACGCAGGAAATCGAAAATCCAGTTATATTGCAAACGCAGGACACAAGCCCGTCCACTCCGCGATTCCCCGCTTTCCCTCGCCCTGAAAAGAATTCATGTCCGATCCACGGGCCGCCGTTCCGCGCCGCCGGCGCACGCTGATGCGCTATTTCGTTGCCTGCGCCCTCCTGCCTGCGGCGCTTCTCGCGGCGTGTGATTCCGGCGGTACGACGGACTCGGGAGACCAGGGCATCCCGGCGTCCGTGGCCCTGTCGGCAGCGGAGCGGACAATGGCCGTGGGTGATACGCTCCGGCTCACCGCCACAGTCCGAAACGGCGCTGGCAGCGTCATCTCGGCCCCGGTGTCGTGGGCCAGCTCGGCGCCCGACCGCGTATCGGTGACCGCTCAGGGGCACCTGACCGCGCTGGCCGCCGGCACGGCGACCATCACGGCCACGGCGGGTACGGCGGCCGGGAACGCCGTCATCACCGTATCCGTGCCGGTGAACCCGAACATCCCGGATGCGGTGGTCGTATCGCCCACCCAGCGGACGCTGGCAATCGGCGACACCGCCCACCTGACCGCCACGGTGCGCAACGCGAGCGGACAGGTGATCAACGTTCCGGTTACGTGGAGCACGTCCGCGGCGGACCGCGCCACCGTGAACGCGCAGGGGATCGTAACCGCCGTTGCGGCCGGATCGGCCAACATCGTCGCCACGGCAGGCGGCAAGAGCGCGGCGGTGGCCGTGACGGTATCCGCGGCCCCGCCCCCGCCTCCGCCCCCGGGCCAGACGCTGCTCCTCTTTACGCGCCTTCCGTTCGATCCGGCCCACGTGGGCGGCATCACGCCCCTGGGCACCCTCGGCGGCGGCACACGGGCGAATCCCGAGATCGGCCACCCGTTCGGCAACGAACGCCATTTCGTCTGGCACCGGAATCCGGGGGTGAACTACACGGTCTATGCGCCCGTCACGGCCCGGATCGTGGCGTTCCGGCAATCCACCTCCGACGATTTCCGCGTGGACTTCCTGTTGTACCAGGGGCCGGACGGAAAGCAGGTGACGTCGTACCTGGACCATATCACGGCGCTCGACCCCGCGTTCAGAGCGGCGCTGGAAAGCCGGGTCACGGGCGGGATCCGGGTGACCTCGGCCACCGTTCCGGTGAATCCCGCCCTGGAGGTGACCGCCGGGACCGTGCTGGGCACGACGGGCCAGACCCCCGTGAACTGGGACTGGGGCATCGTGGACGAGCGGACGAATGCCGTCGCTCGTCCCGAAAGCTTCTACTCCGACATCACGAGGAATGCGCGGCCCGTATACGACTACGCGACGCCGCAGGTGCAGGCGCAGCTCCAGGCGCTGAGCGGGCAGTGGAACGCCGGCTCGCAGACGTTTACGCCGCGCGTGGGCGCGCCGCCCATGGGCGAGTTCACCAACGACGTCCCCGGCACGCTCTCGGGCATCTGGTTCCACGACCCCACGAGCGAACCGTATCCACATGCGGTGTCGATCAACCCCTACTCGCTGGACACGTCCAGGCTGCAGATGCTGCTCCAGGTTCCCGGCCTGGATCTGTTCGGGAGGTATACCGACATCCCGGTGGCCGGCACGGGCACGGCGAACCGAAGGCCCACCGAGGTCACGGCCGCCAGCGGAATCGTGTCGTACGTGCTCGTCAACGGCGTGGAGAACGGGGTGCTCTACGCGCGCGTCAACGCAGACGGAACCATCACGCTGGAAGCCGTGCGCGGAGCCGCCGCGCCGAACGCCGCGTTCCAGTTCACGGCCGGTGCGGTGACGCTGCGCAGGTAATGGCCCAGGTGCCGGACGTGGAACCCGGTCCCGAGGGCCGGCTGTAACTTTTCCCGGGCTCCCCCCGTACACCGAAACATGCTGGTGGACGGGGTGGCGCCGGGTGTTTAGTTTCCATCCCGTCCCACCTCCCCTGACCGCGCCCGCTCACACCTTTCCGCAGGAGCCCCGATGCCGACCCTTACGCGTTCCTTCCGCCGCGTGTTTTCACGCGTGCTGGCCGTCGCCGGCCTTTCGCTCGCCGCCGTGGCCGCCGACGTCTCGTCCGCCGCCGCGCAGCCCGAAAAGCTGTTCACCGAGGAAGTTTCCAACTACCGCCTGACCTCGGCCGGGCTGCAGAAGTTCCTCACCGCCACGCGGGCACTGAGCGGGCTGGAAGAGGAAGACCTCGAAATCGAGGAACGGTTCGAGAACATGGACGAGGACGACGTGGACCTCGACCAGATCGCCTCGGCGTTCGACAGCGAGCCACGGGTGAAGAGCGCCATCAACGGCGCCGGGTTCACCAGCCGCGAGTACGTGACGTTCATGTTTTCGATGATCCAGACGATGTTCACGGCCGCGATGCTGGAGATCGGCGGCGAAAACGCGCTGGCGCAGATGGAGAACTCGGTGCTCAAGCAGAACGTTCAGTTCTACCGCGAGCACCAGGCGGAGTTCGAGGCCATGGGCGAGGCCCTGGAAGAGTTGGGCGAGGACGAGGACGAAGAGAACGAAGAAGAGAGCGAAGAGGAAAACTGATCGCCTCCCTTTGCAGGCAGCGAACGAGAGAGCGGCGGCGCGCCCAAGGCGTGCCGCCGCTCTCTTTTGTCATCTCATCCCAGCGTGGATTTCACGACCCGTGGGGCTCACGACGACGGCGGCGGCATGAAGCCGGCGGTGTCCGTGGGCGCGGCGCCGCCCGGAACGATCTGCCCTTCGTCGTCGTTCTGCGCCACCGTCGGGCTCTCGCCCGAACACGCGGCCGCCGACAGCGCGAGCCCGAGGGCCGCGGCGGTGAAGATGCGTCTGGCGTTCATCTCGTCCTCCATCTTGCCTGGTTCCGCTGCCCGTAACTGCCCGGGCGTTCGGCGCGGACGACAGGCATCTTCCATGCCCGCATGCACTTAGAATCGCGGGACGACCCGCCGTCACCCTCCACGCGCTTCTCCCCTCCTCCGTGACCCCCCGTGCCCTCCGTGTGAGGCCGCTTTTCCGAGTCGTACGATGATTGCACAACGCCTCGCTCCCGCCGCCGGAACCACGGACGGAGGCGGCCAGGTGCGTCCATTTGTGCGAGGAGGAGCGGGATGGGATCGACGGAACGGTCGGTGTCGGTGTGGGAGGTCACGCGGGCGCAGCGCACGACCGCGCCCCTGCACGGCGACGCGGAAGCGGACGTGTGCGTGATCGGCGCGGGGATCGCGGGGATGACCACGGCCTACCTGCTGGCCAAGGCGGGGCGGCGGGTGATCGTGCTGGAAAAGGATGCCGTGGGCGCGGGCGAAACGGGGCAGACTACGGCCCACCTTTCCAGCGCGATGGACGACTACTTTCACGTGCTGGAAGGCGTGCACGGCGAGCAGGGCAGCCGCATCGCATTCCAGAGCCACCAGGCCGCCATCGAGCAGATCGGTGCCATCGTGGCCGCCGAGGGCATCGACTGCGACTACGAGCGCGTGGAAGGCTACTACTTCCTGGATCCCAGCAAGTCGGTGGACTTCTTCGAAAAGGAGCGCGACGCCGCCCGCCGCGCCGGCGCCGCGCCGGAGATCGTGGAGCGCATCCCCGGCGTGCCGTTCGACAGCGGCCCCGCGCTGAAATTCCCGAACCTGGGCCAGTTCAACGCGCTGAAGTACCTGTCCGGCCTGGCCGACGCCACGGAGCGGCTGGGCGGGCGCATCCACACCGGTACCCACGTCACCAGCGTGGAGGGCGGCGACCGCGTCACGGTGACGGGCGAGGGGTTCAGCGTAACGGCGGGTGCCGCGGTGGTGTGCACCAATCCGCCCATCCACGACCGTTTTGCCCCGCACAGCAAGCAGGCGCCCTACCGCACCTACGTGGTGGCGGCCCGCGTGCCCGCCGGCTCCATTGCCCACGGCCTGTACTGGGACACGCTGGAGGCCTACCACTACGTGCGCCTGGCACCGGCCGAGGGAGACCCGGCCCACGAGTGGCTGATCGTGGGCGGCGAAGACCACAAGCAGGCGCACGAGGACGATACGCACGACGAGCACTGGGCCAACCTGGAAGAGTGGACCCGCGAGCGGTTCCCCATGGCGCAGTCGTTCGAACTGCGGTGGAGCGGAATGGTGATGGAGCCGGCGGATTACATGGGCTTCATCGGCCGCGACCCGGGCGGGCGCCAGAACGTGTACATCACCACCGGCGACTCCGGCCAGGGGATGACGCACGGCACCATCGGCGGAATGCTGAACGCCGACCTGATCCTGGGCCGGCCCAACGAGTGGGAAACGCTGTACGATCCCAAGCGCAAGACGATCTCCAAGGACTCCGTGATGGAGTTCGTGCACGAGAACGTGGACGTGGCGCTGCAGATGACCCGCCACGCCCCCGTGGGCGGCGACGCCAGCTCCGAGGACGAGATCCAGCCGGGGCAGGGCGCCGTCATCCAGCGCGGGCTTCACAAGGTGGCATGCTACCGCGACGAGCAGGGCGGCGTGCACGAGATGTCGGCGGTGTGCACGCACCTGGGGTGCATCGTCCGCTGGAACGGGGCCGAGAGCAGCTGGGACTGTCCCTGCCATGGCTCGCGCTTCGCACCCCTGGGCGAGGTGCTGACGGGACCCGCCATCGGCCCGCTGAAAAAACTGGATGGAGACAAGGAATGAAGCCTCGCGCGGCCCTGCTGGACGTGGACGGCACCCTGATCGACAGCAACGACGCTCATGCGCAGGCGTGGGTGGACGTCTGCGCCGAGTTCGGATACGAAGTGGAGTTCGACCGCGTGCGCCGGATGATCGGCATGGGGGGCGACAAGGTGCTCCCGGAGCTCACCGGCCTTTCGGACGAGGAGGGAAAGGGGGCGGAGATCAAGGAGCGCCGCGGCGAGCTCTTCCGCGAGCGCTTCCTGGGCACGCTCAAGCCGTTTCCGCAGGCCAGGGAGCTGATCCAGCGGATGCGCGACGAGGGGCTGACCATCGTCGTGGCCACGTCGGCCAGCAAGAAGGACATGGGCGGGCTGCTGAAGCAGGCGGGGATCATGGACCTGATCGAGGAGAAGACCTCGTCCAGCGATGCGGAGCACTCCAAGCCCGATCCCGACATCATCGAGGCGGCGGTGGAAGCCGCGGGATGCCCGCCCGGCGAGGCGGTGATGCTGGGCGACACCCCGTACGACGTGACCGCGGCGAAGCGGGCCGGCGTGCGGTGCGTGGCGCTCACCTGCGGCGGGTGGAGCGCGGAAGAGCTGCACGAGGCGGTCGCCGTCTACGCCGACCCGGCCGACCTCCTGGCCCGCTTCGACGAGTCGCCGTTCGCCCGCGGCTGACGGGCGGTCGGTCGGACGACAGAGCCGAGGAGACGCGCGCGCGTTTCCCCGGCTGTTCATCGCCCGGATTGCGCGAGGTTGAAGGAGCGTCTACTTTTCAGCCTCACCCCCTCAGTTGTTTCTCCCCGCCCCGCCCGTCCATGAAGCTCCCGCTGATCGTCTTGGCAGCACTGGCGCTGGCCGCATGCGAACCGCCGACGGGAAGCGGAAAGCCCGACATTCCCGAGCTTGCCGCCGGAGCCACGGTGGAGGGCGTGGTGGCTCCCGGCGCGAGCGCCGCGTACGAGGTGGTGGCGCCCGATGCCGAGTTCCGCATCCTGCTGCGGGCGCGGAGCGGCAGGGCCGCCGACACGCTGGTGGCCGAGCTGCTGGACCGGAGCGGCACCGTCATCACCGCGGTGCGCAGCGTGGGGTCCGACACCTCCGCCAACGGGCAGGCCAGCGTCTGGATGGCACCGACGGACGAAAAGCGCAGGATCATCCGCGTGCGCGGCCACGGCGCGGACGATGGCGGGGCGTACTCGCTGCTGGTGTTTGCGCGCGATCCGGCGCCCGAAGCCATTCCCCAGGCGATCACGCTGGGCCAGGTGGTGGACGGAGAAGCACTCGACGTGGAAGGCGACGTGGACGAGTTCACCGTCCAGGGCACCGCCGGGCAGGAGTGGATCGTCTTTGCCGCGTCGCCGGCCTATCTCGACGTGCAGCTGGTGGCGCCGGTGACCGACGCGGTGGTCACCACCACCAGCACCGCCACCCGGTCGGCGGTGGTCGAAGAGAACTCGTCGGGCCGCGTCGTCCTTCCCGCCACCGGGACGTACCGCGTGCGGGTGGCGGCGCGGTTCGAGCAGCCCGGGCTCACCCCGTACCGCCTGCGGGTGGACGCGGTGAACCGCGCCCCCGAGAGCGGAAGCGCGGCCCTGGCGCCGGGCGCCATCGCCGAGGAGGCCATCGGCTCGGTGGGCGACGTGGACGAGTTCACCTTTTCCGCCCCCGCGGGACAGGAGATGAACCTGTTCCTTCAGTTGCGCTCCGCGCTGGCCGAAAGGCTGACGCTGCAGCTGCTGCGGAACGGCGAGGAAGTGGCGCGGCTGGAAACGGCCCCCTCCGCCGCCGCGCAGGACGAGTTCGCCACGGGACGCCTGACGCTGGCGGGCGGCATCTACACCGTCCGCATCCAGGGACCCGTTCGCGGCCTTCCGGAGCGCACGACGGCGGGCTATCGCCTGGAGCTGTACGCCATAGACCGCCGCCCCGAGGCGGGAGGCCCGCTGGTGCTGAACGGCGCCACCGCGTCGGACGCCATCGAGCGCCCCGGAGACATCGACGAGTTCGTCTTTCAGGGCACGGCCGGGCAGCGGGTGGTGATCCATATCTCCGGCCCGCCGCCGGTACGCGGGCCCATCACCGCGCAGCTGGTGGGGCCGAATACCCAGCTTCTGCCCGAATCCCCGCTGCACCCCGTCAGCGTGGCCGTGGGCTCTACCGCCACGCCCGCCTACGCGCGGCGGATGACGCTGAACGAGACGGGGCCCCACCGCGTGCGCGTCGGCGGCGAGTTCACCAGCTCCATGGGCACCGGGCCGTACACGGTGGGCGTCTACACCGTGTCGGCCGCGCCGGAGCACGTGTCCGCGACCATGCAGATCGGCCAAAGCGTCACCGGCGAGCGCATCGACCACCCCGGCGACCTCGACGAGTTCTCCCTGGCGGGGCAGGCTGGGCGCGAGGTGGCGCTGTTCCTGGGCGCCGACCTGACCAGCGGCGGCATGATCGCTCGCATCGAGACCACGGGCGCAGCCGGCTTTCTACCCTCGATCCATGCCGCCGGCCCGTCGCTGGATGGCGCGTCCACCGGGCGCATCGTCCTGGGGGATCGTCCCTATACGGTGGTGGTGGACCCTCAGATGTTCGGCTCCGGCGCGGTTTCCACGACCGGGGGCTACGGGGTGCGCGTGCTTCCCATCAACCGCGCGCCCGAAGGACGGCCCGCCGCCTACACCCTGGGAGACACGGTGTCGGGCGAGCCGATCTACCCCGCGGTGGACATCGACGAGTACACGTTCAGCGTGGCCACCCCCACCACGGTGCGCATCTTCTGGTCAGCCCAGAGCACGACCCCGGAGGACCACGTTTCTGCCCTGCTGGTCACCGACGGGTCCGAGCACCACGTGTGGAACAGCCGGGAAACGTTCAATGACGTGCTGGTCAGGGAGATCAGGCTGGCCGCCGGACGCTACCGCCTGCGCGTGTCGGACCCCAACCTTGGAGAGACCGCCAGGGTCACATCGAACTTCACCCGCAGCTACCGCTTCGCGTTCGTCCCATAGGCGATCCGTGCGTACGACAACGGCCCCGGCGCGTGCGCCGGGGCCGTTCATCCTTCCATCCGCTGACTCAGCCTCGGCTGCCCGGCCCGCGCAGCCACTCTTCCCACGTCACGGTCCCCCGCTCGCCATCCACCAGCGTTCCCTTCCCCGCTCTGAGGGCCGCGGGCAGCGCGCCCGGCAGCGGCAGGTGAACGGTCGGCTTCCTGACCCCGCGCGCCGCCTTCCACGGCGGTGCCATCTCCCCGAACGTCTGCACGCGCGGCCCGCCGAAGTCCGGCAGCCGCCCACCGGGCCCGTCCCGCACCGCGCGAACGAGCCGGTCCGCCGTCTCGCCCGTGTCCACGCTCTGCACGCGAAAGTTCGTGGGCACGGGCATCACCAGCGGTACGCGTGCCATGCCGGAGAGCATGCCGTCGATCAGCGAGTGGAACTGCGTGGCGCGAAGGATGGAGAACGGCACGCCGCCTTCCGCGACGATCCGCTCCGCCTGCAGCTTGGAGCGATAGTAGGCGAATGGCACCTGGTCGATGCCCACGATGGACACGTAGACGAAGTGGCCGGTCCCCGCCTCGCGCGCGGCACCGATCAGCCGGCGGGTGCCCTCCACGTCCACCGCCACGTGGCGCTTGGGATCGCTCGCGGCGTGGATCACGGCGTTCACCGCGACCAGCGCCTCGCGCACGCCTTCGCCCGACTCCATGTCCATGCGCGCCCACTCGCGCCCGGCGGGCAGGTCCGCGGGTGCCGCGCCGCGGCTGCCGACGCGCACCGTGTGCCCGGCCGCCTCCGCTGCGCGCACGAGCTCGCGCCCCAGCCCGCCCGTGCCGCCGGTCACCAGGATCTTCATCGCGTCAGACCTCGACCGGCACGCGGTCGACGAAGCACCACGACCAGTCCTCGCCAGGCTCGGCGGAGGTGACGATGGGGTGCTGCGTCTCGTGGAAGTGCTTGGTGGCGTGCCGGTTGGGCGACGAGTCGCAGCAGCCCACGTGGCCACAGGTGCGGCACAGGCGCAGGTGAACCCATCCCGAGCCGGATTGCAGGCACTCTTCGCAGCCGCCCGGCGTCCGCGGCTCCACGTTCTGCACGGCGTTCAGGTGCGTGCACGTATCCATCAGGTTCTCCCTTGGTGCGCGGTGTGGCTGGACAGAGCCGAAGCGGAAGACGCCGCGGCCAAGGGAATGTACAGCCCCCGGCGGCAGCCTACGAGGGGAGATTCGGAATGGGCGTGGGGAGGCCGAGCACCTTTTCGCTGGCGCCATTGAGCTCCCACTTCCAGCAGGCCGCGGCGCCGCCCGGGGTGTAGCCGCAGAACGCCCCGTGCCTGCCCACGAGCCCCGCGAAGCGGTAGTTGCCCGGCACCGGGACGGGTTCGACCGGGCCGTACCAGCAGAACGCCTCGCCGTCTTCGGTCAAGGCGCACGCGGCGCCGCCCACCATCACGCGGCTGGTGGCCGCGACCTCCACGAAGCGGCGGCCGCCCGCGATTGCGGTAGGCACGCGCTGATAACCTGCGCCCCAGCAGTAGGGGACGCCGCCGGCGGCAAGGGCGCAGACGTGCTCTTCGGCGGCGCTGATGCGGTCGAAGCGCAGCCCTCCCGACACGGGGACCGGCACGTTGCTGCCGGTGAGGGCGCCGTTCCCCAGCCCCACGCTCGACCCCCAGCAGTGCGCCTCGCCGGCGACGGCCAGCGCGCAGGAGAACTGCATTCCGTTCGTGATGCGGGCAAACGAAAGGCTGGTGGCCACCGGTGCGGGGGTGATCTGCGACGCTGAGCCGCCTGTCCCCAGCTGCCCCCCCAGCCCGCTGCCCCAGCAGTACGCCCTCTGCTGCACCGTGAGCCCGCAGCTGTGGTACGACGATGCGATCGCACCGAATCGCAGCCCCCCGGCCACCGGTACCGGCGAGTACTGATCCCTCGTGGTCCCGTCGCCCAACTCGCCGTTGGCGTTGTATCCCCAGCAGAAGGCCTCGTCCGACCGCGTGATCCCGCACATCTGCGAGGTTCCGACAGACCCGTGCAGCGAGCGGAACCGCATTCCGCCAGCGCCGGGCACGGCCGCCGCGGATGAGGTGGTGGTCCCGTTGCCGAACTCGCCGGTGCGGTTTTCTCCCCAGCAGTGAACCAGGTCGTCCGCCGTCAGCGCGCAGGTGGTTTGGAACGCCGCCGCCAGCGCAACCACGCGTGATGCGGGCGGGAGCAGCGGGTCTTCCCGCGGCGGCGTGCCAGGGCCGGGGCCGGGTCCGGTTCCGTCCGAGCACGCCACCACCGCGGCGAGCACCGGCCACGGAAGCACACGGGAAAGGGTGAATCGGAAGGAGGCGGATGGATTGCCGGGTACGGTCATGTCGGTGTGTGGGATTCGTGGGATGCGATGAGCCGCGTCGACGCTCGTGCACAACGCGCGTCGGCCGGTTTCCGGACGAGGCCGCAGCCGGCGAAGCTACACGGCCGCGCCGATGTGGGCGTGCACGAAGCTGATGGCCATGGAGCCCTCGCCCACGGCCGACGCCACGCGCTTGACCGACCCGGCGCGGACGTCGCCCGCGGCGAAGACGCCGGGGAGGCTGGTTTCCAGGAAGTACGGCGCGCGTGCGGCCTCCTTCCACGCATCCACCGACAGGCCGTCGCGCCTGGTCTCCTCGCCGGTGAGCACGAAGCCGGTGCGGTCCAGCTCCACGCATCCGCTCAGCCACGCCGTCCGCGGCTGCGCGCCGATGAAGAGGAACAGGGCCCGGGTGGGGATCACCTTCTCCTCGTCCACTCCGGCGTAGCGCAGGCGAACCTCTCGCAGGGTGCCGTCGCCATCCACGGCGGACACCTCGCAGGCCTGGTGAACGGTGATGTTGGGCGTGCGCTCCACCCGGTCCACGAGGTACCGCGACATGCCTTTGCCCAGGTCGTCGCCCCGGATCACCACGTTCACCCGGGCGGCGTGCCGCGACAGGTACATGGCCGCCTGCCCCGCGGAGTTGCCCCCGCCGACGATGACCACCTCTTCGCCCCCGCACAGCCGCGCCTCCATCTCCGTGGCCGCGTAGTACACCCCCGCGCCCTCCAGCTGGCGCAGGTTTGGGATTCCCAGCGTGCGGTACTCGGCGCCGCTGGCCACCAGCACGCAGCGGGTGATCAGCCGCGAGCCGTCGTCCAGGGTGACCACGCGCAGGCCGCCCTGCGTGCCCAGCCGCACGGCCTTTTGCGGAACGGAGATGCGGGCGCCAAACTTTTGCGCCTGCAGCAGCGCGTTGCGCGCCAGCTCGGGGCCGGAGATGCCCGCGGGAAAGCCCAGGTAGTTCTCGATGCGCGAGCTGGTTCCGGCCTGCCCACCCACCCCCTCGCCCTCCACCGTCAGCACGCGCAGCCCCTCGGAGGCGGCGTACACGGCGGCGGCCAGCCCGGCGGGCCCGGCGCCGACCACGACCAGGTCGAACACCTCGCCCTCGGCCACGTGCGCCTCGAGCCCCATGTAGTGCGCCAGCTCGGGAATGCTGGGGTTGGCGAGCAGCTCGCCCCCCCGCCCCACCACGATGGGCGTCTGCTCGGGCAGCACGTGAAAGCGGCAGAGCAGCTCCTCGGCGAGCGGGTCCTGCTCCACGTCCACCCAGGTGAACGGGATGTTGTTGCGGCTGCAGAACTCGCGGATGGCGTGCGCCTGGGGGGAGAAGCGCGAGCCGATGATCTGCATCCCCCGGTAGCCGTCGCTCAGCAGCAGCCGCCGGCGCATCAAAAAGGCGCGAAGCAGCATCTCGCTGATTTCCGGGATCTCGCGGATCACCCGGCGCAACCCGTCGGAATCCAGCTCCAGCACCTGGCCGGGCCCCAGCATCTGCGCGCGCACCAGGCTGCTGCGGCCGGAAAGCATGTCGACGTCGCCGCTGAACTCGCCGGGGCGGTGCACGGTGATCCGGCGCACCTCGTCGCCCGAGGGATCCACGATCTCCATCTCGCCCTCCAGCACCACGAAGAACGCCATCCCCCGCGCGCCCTCTTCCCACAGCGTTTCCCCCGCGCTGACGTGCCGCAGCGTTCCGCGGGGGCGCAGCGCGTCGATCTGCGCCGCGGTGAGCGTGGGGAAGGCGATGTCGTGATCGGTGATCAAGGTGCGCTGCCGGGCGGGAGCGTGGGACGATTGGATGGACGCCGATTGAGAATACATCGCCATGGCGCCGCTGTACAACGGGGCTGGCGCCGCGGGCTCCGAGAGCGCAACCTTTCCGCCGGCACCGGAGTCAGTGACAGGAACTCCAGGCCCACGTCCACCCGCACCCGTGCCGGCCCATGCGACCGATCCGCCTGCTGTTGTTGCCCCTGCTGCTCGTTCTCGCCGCGACGGAGGCCCGCGCGCAGGCCGCGCCGCCGAACTTTCGCGACGAGTTCCTTCGCCAGTTCAACAACTCGATGATCAAGTTCATCGAGCTTGCGGAGGCCATGCCGGAGGACCGCTACGCGTGGAGCCCGGCGGAGGGGGTGATGCCGGTGGCCCGCGTGTACGCCCACGTGGGCCACTACAACTACTACTATCCCTCGTCGGCGATGGGCGTGGCCGCGCCCCGCGGGCTGGACGCGGACAGCGTGGAGAATCGCGCGCGCAAGGCCGAGGTGCTGGACCTGCTGCGCGGCTCGCACGAGCACGTGCGGCAAGTGGTGCGCGGGATCAGCGACGAGCAGCTGGCTGCGACCACGAAGCTGTACGGGCGCGACGTGCCCCAGTGGTCGGTGCTCCTGCAGTTGCTGGCGCACATGAACGAACACCTGGGCCAGTCCATCGCCTACGCGCGGATGAACGGCGTGGTGCCGCCCTGGTCGCAGTAGGGGTATCGAGCGGAACCGCCGATCTCGCGAGGGGCGACCGACACTCTGTCCACGTTCGATCATCCGTCGCTACATTGGGCGGATGAAACTGAACACGTTGAGCCTTGCCGTCGATCTCCCCGCCCCCGTTCTCCAGCTTCGGGACGCGTGCGGCGCCGAGTGGCCGAACATCACGGCTTCACGCGAGCGCTCGGCGGCCAAGCTCGAGGCGTTGAGGGTTCACCTTACCGCGGCCGTCCCCCAGGATACGACGCTGGTCGTGTTCGGCTCGCTAGCGCGCAACGAGTTCACCGCCGGAAGCGACGTCGATTGGACCCTCCTGGTGGACGGCGCCGCCAATCCGGAGCACTGGGACACCACGCAGCGAATCCGGGCAAAGCTCGGCTCCCTCGGCATCAATGCCCCGACCGCCGGCGGTGCTTTCGGAAGCCTCACCTTCAGCCACGACCTGATCCACAAGATCGGGGGTGACGACGACACGAACCAGAACACCACGCAACGCCTGCTCCTTCTGCTGGAGTCGGCGTGCATCGGGCCCGGCCGCGCGTACGAGCACGTGGTGGAGAGCATCCTCACGCGGTACATCGAAGAAGACCTGCTGAGCCCCAACGACACCCCGTTCCGCGTTCCGCGATTCCTTCTGAACGACTTTGCGCGGTACTGGCGGACCATGGCCGTAGACTTCGCCCACAAGCGCCGCGTGCGCCAGGCCGACAAGTGGGCGCTCCGCACCACGAAGCTGCGCCTGTCGCGAAAGCTGCTGTACAGCGCGGGGCTGCTGAGCTGCTATCTGTGTGGCGAACAGTTCCGCGGCGCGCGCCGCAGCAACCCGTATCACGACGCGCGGCAGGTAACGCAGTTTCTCGCGCAACTCGTGAGAACAACGCCGCTGGACATCGTGGCGCGCGTCGTGCTAGATTCCTTCGGTGAAACTTCGGTTGTAGCGCGAGCCATCTTCGACACGTACGACGAGTTCCTGGGTGTGATGAACGATGCCGCGAAGCGTGAAACGTTGAAGCGGCTGCGCCCGGAAGAGGCAGATTCCAATGCGGTGTTCCAGGAGGCACGCCAGTTGGGAACCCAGTTCCATGATGCACTGACGCGGCTTTTCTTCGAGGGGCCGCTACGGGAGTTCACCATTCGCTACGGGGTGTTCTGATGGAGTGCATCGGCTTCTCTACCGGATCCATCGCGTGGTCGGATGCCCGTGCCGCGCTCGCCCTGCTGTTCGGTCATCAGACGGACGCCATCGAGCTCTCGGCGCTGCGCATCCATGAACTCGGTCCCCTGGTCGCCGACCTCTCCACGCTGCCGCTCGGGGACTACCACTACATTTCCGTTCATGCGCCCAGCGCGTTCCCGCGTGCGCAGGAACGCATCGTGGCTCGGGCGCTTCGCCCCGTCGCCGAGCGCGGATGGCAGGTGGTGGTTCACCCCGACACGCTGCACGACACCGGTGTGTGGGCGGAGTTCGGAAGTACGCTTTGCGTGGAGAACATGGACCGCCGGAAGCCCATCGGACGGACGGCGGCGGAGATGCGCGCCGTGTTCAACCGGCTTCCCGCGGCGTCGTTCTGCCTGGACCTGGCGCACGCGCGACAGTGCGATCCGTCCATGGGCGAGGCCGTTCGAATGGTGCACGACTTCGGCGAGCGCATTGCGCAGGTTCACCTGAGCGAGCTGAACGAGCAAAGCCGGCACGTGCGCCTGAGCGAGGCGGCTGCCGACGACTTCGAGCGCGTTGCACCGCTCATCCCGCCCCACGTGCCCGTGATCATCGAGTCGCCCGTCCAGGGATTCGAACTGGCGGCGGAGTTGGAGATTTGCCTCCGCGCGATGGGGCGCTTGCCGGCCTACGCATAATCACGCGCATCCCACACGAAACGGGCGCGGAGACCAACCGGTCTCCGCGCCCGTTTCGTAGATCCGTACCCTGGGGCATCAGCCGTTGCCCAGGTCGATCACCTTGACGTCGAAGGTGCCGCCGGAAACCTGGAAGGGCTCGTCGAACTCCTCGCCGGTGATGCAGCTGCCCTTGCCCGAGAAGGTGCCGCGGGCTTCCGTGGCCGAGAGCGCCGTCACCGTTACCGTGCCCTCGTCGATGAAGCACGCACGCTCGCCCGAGTCCGTCCACGAAGTGATCCCGAACGCCGCCACCGCATACGCGCAGTTGGTCTCGCAGTTGCCGCCCATGTCGTACGTGCCGGGCGCGTTCCCGTCCAGCTGGATCCCGATCATGTCGTAGTCGCTTCCCGACTTGGTGACGGCGGTCACGAGCACCGTGGTTTCGCCCTCGTCGTTCACGCGGGCGCCGCCGGCCCAGGTGCCCAGCGAGTTGTTGGTGGGCGCCGCACCCGCCGCCTGGAAGGTGCCGCTGCCGCCGTCGCCTGTGTAGGTGAAGCTGAGCGATCCCGAGCCGGTGCCCTCGTTGCCGGACCCGATGACGTCGTCGGAGTTGGCGCCGCAGGCGGCCAGGGAAAGCACGAAGCCCAGGGAAATCAGCTGCTTGATCATATGTATGCCCTCACGAGGATGCGGATTCGGTGTGGCCGCGGCATGGCGCCCCGGCGCTGCGCTCCGGCCACCCTCGCCGAAGCGAAGACAAGTCTACCCGCGCCCATCCACCGCCACATGAGTCGTTCTTACCATTCGTTCATCACCGGGGGAGCTGAATGTTTCCGGGAGATGAGCAGATCGGCTCATGATCGGCGCGCACTGGGCCGCTAGCTTCCCCAGAAACCGAACATCTCCGGATGCGCGCCTTGGCGGCTGCCGGAAACGCGTCCGAATTGCGGTATCATGCAGCCCCTGTCCGTGTCCCCCGTCCGCGACGAAGCCCCTCGCCCCGCCGCCGCCATGGTGCTGGTGGTGGACGACAGCGCCGCCGACCGCGACCTGCACTGCCTGGTGCTGCGCACGATGGGGCTGAACGCCGTCGCGGCCGGCAGCGGGTGGGAGGGGCTGGTGTGCGCCCGCACCCTCCTTCCCGCCCTGGTGCTCACCGACGTCCGCATGCCGGGGCTGGACGGCTGGGGGCTGGTGGAGCGGCTGCGCGCCGACCCGCGCACCGCGGCCATCCCCGTGGTGGTGGTGACCGGCGAGGGGGGCGAGACGCCGCGCCCAGGGCTGCCGCTGGTCACGGCGCTGCTGCAGAAGCCGGTGGACCGGGCGAGGTTCCGCGCCGCGGTGAATGCCGCGCTGCCGCCCCGGCCGGAGGGATGATCCTCCCGGCAGCGTCGCGAATGATGCGGACCTGAGCGTCCGCCGTTGGAAATGAGGGCGGAGGCGCGGAGATCCTTTCTCCACGCCTCCGCCCTTTCTTCGTGCCCATGTTCCGCCGATCGCCTGTTCCCTCTGCGTCCTCTCTGTACTCTCTGCGACCTCTGCGTGAAATGCAGTTCCGGTTACTCGGCGGATGCGCCCAGTTTGCTCAGCTCGCGGTCGTCGCTTGCACGGCGGGGTCGATGACCGCCTGGTTGCGCGTGTACCAGGCGACGTTCGCGCGGCGGCGGTCGCCGGCGGCTTTGGATCCCGCGGCGGCGTCCAGCCCCGCCCGGTTCGCCGCGAACATGTCGTCAGTCGCCGCCTCCCAGATCATCGTCACCACCTGGTTCCACTCCTCCGTCGTCAGCCCCGCCTGGCGCAGCGCGGAGGGAAGTCGCTCCGCGCTGGACTGCACGGCCGCGGCGCCCGCCTGGTTCACCCGCACCGCCAGCTCGCCGCCTTCGCCGCGCGCCTCCACCTGCATGATCATCACGGCGCCGTCCAGGTCCGCGCACGGGATGTAGGCATCGTACCCGGGCATGCGGCCCTCGCGGGCGTCCCTGCCGATCTTGACCGCCGCGGCCGGCCCGAAGCCACGCGGATCGTTCATCATGATCAGCAGGCGGCCGTCGGGCGAGCGGACCTGGTAGCCGAGGTCCCACTGCCCCGTCCACCGCCAGCCGCGGCCGACGTAGAAGGCGCGCGCCTCCTCCACCGACGCCCCCGTGAACACCGCGCTCACCATCAGTCCGCCCATCGCCTCCGTCAGCCCCGCGCTGCACCCGGCCTGGTAGCGGGCGGACGCGGGCACCGCCGCCTGGGCCGAGAACGCGCGCACCTCGTCCATCGCGTGCACCTGGCCGGACCGGATGCGCGCTACCCGCGCCTCTCCCGCTTCCGGGGTCATGACGCTCCGGAGGACGTCGATCTCCGCGGCCAACTGATTGGTGCCGCGGCGCATGTCGGCCGCCTGGGCGCTCAGCAGCGGAAGGATCCACGCGAGGTCCGCGTCCACGAACGGCGTGGCGAGCGCCGCCCGCCGCGCCGGGCGCACGGGCAGGCTGTCGGCTCCAACCGAGCGCGATGCGGATTGCGCGCG
Organism: Longimicrobium sp.; assembly: GCF_036388275.1. Taxonomy (NCBI): domain Bacteria; kingdom Pseudomonadati; phylum Gemmatimonadota; class Longimicrobiia; order Longimicrobiales; family Longimicrobiaceae; genus Longimicrobium; species Longimicrobium sp. The sequence goes on along the minus strand of NZ_DASVSF010000091.1, from coordinate 52,775 downwards.
GGCCGGAGATTCTGGAGACGCTGACGGTGCGGCGGCCGGCGCGGCCTGCGCCGGATCGGCGGCGGATGTGGACGAGCCCGCCCCGCGGATGCGATTCTCCACCGCGTTCGCGGCCTGGTCGGCCGCGTGCTCTACCTGCTGGCGAACGCGGGCACGGACGTGGGCCAGCAGTTGAGCCTGGGCGGGGGCCGCGTCGGCCCCGAGCGCGGCGGCGGCGGCCGCGCCGATGAGGATATGCCTGATGTGCATGGGAATCTCGCCTCTATGGATACCCGTCCGCCCCGGGAGCGGGGCGGACGGCGGGGATTAGTGGAGTAGCGCGGGCGAGGGTCGCCCGCGCCTCGTCTCATCTACAGCCGCACCAATTCTACGCGGCGGTTCTGCTGGCGCCCCTCGGGGGTGGTGTTGGGCGCGGCCGGCTTTGTCTCGCCCAGGCCCTGGCTTTCCAGGCGCGCCGCGTCGATGCCGAAGCGCTCCACCAGGTACTGCCGCACCGCGGCGGCGCGGCGGGTGGAAAGCGACAGGTTGGCGTCGTCGGCGCCCACGTCGTCGGTATGCCCCTCCACCTTCAGGCGCAGGTCGGCGTGGCCGCGAAGCATGTTGCCGATGCGCTGCAGCACCGGTGCGCTCTCCGGGCGAATGCGGTCGCTGCCCGTGTCGAACAGGATGCCCTGCACCGCCACGCGCCCGTCCGCCGACAGCGCGTCGTACAGGTCGCGCCCGCCGGCCGCCACGCGAATGCTGGCGATGTACGCGCCCTCGTTGCCCGCCACCCCGCTGCCGGGGATGTTCACCACGATCTGCCGGCCGCGTCCCACGTCGAAGTTGGGCGCGTTGGCCACGCGCGTGCCCAGCACGTACATCTTGGTGTAGCGCCCGTCGCCCATCAGCCGCACGAAGAAGGGCACGTTGGGCTGGTAGCCCTGGAACCCGCCCTGGGTGGAGCGGCTGTCCTGCGTGTTCAGCCCCGCCACCGTGCGGAAGTTGGTGCCCACGTGAAAGGTGGCGCGCGCCTTTCCGTCGCGGTCGTAGCCGTGCTCGCCCTCGGCCAGGTAGATCTCGGCCAGGCTGGCCTCAGCGGCCATGTACTCGATCTCCAGCGTGAACCGCTCGGGCAGCGCCTCGGTCAGCGGAATGGCGAACTTCAGGTCCTCCGCGGCGCGCAGGTAGCGGCGCCCGCCCACCTCGGCCACTTCGCCGTTGCCCTCCAGCAGCTCCAGCCTGCGGGGGAAATCGCCCACGTTGTCGCGGGTGAAGTCTTCGGCGAAGAGCACCCGCTCGCCCGGCACGAAGTCGAAGTTGACGAACGCCACGGGCGCACCCGGCTCGGCCGGTGCATCCGCCTGGCCGGCGCCGGCTTCCTGGCCCTGCGCGGGTGCGGGCGCGGCCTGCTCGCCTCCGCCAATCGCTCCGCGCACCTGGTCTGCACCCTGCCGCACGCGGTCGCGAAGTCGCCCGAGCTGCGCGTGGGCCTGATCTACGGGGAGCACGGCCCCGAGCGCTACGAGGGCGAAGATGGCCGCCCGAAACCGATGGTTCATGGGTTCTCCTGGATGGATGTCGTTCCGGTCCTGTGAGCTTGCGGCACGCGGGAAATCCGTCCGCGCCGGGCTGCCACAATGCTACCGGATGCCAGGCGTACCAGCGTGAGCAGTTCTGCTCATCTTCACAGCCGCGCGGGCCGAGCACCCATCGCGATCCCCGCCACTCTCGTCCAACTCACGAGCGGGGGAGGCTGTGGTGCCTGCATGAGGTGAGGGCGCGGAGATCAGCCGATCTCCGCGCCCTCCGTGTTTGATCACCACGCTCCGCCGCGGCGGGTGCAGCGGACGTGTGAAGGAGTCGCGGCCAAGGCATCCATCACCGCTGCCGCGCCCTACCTTGTACGTGTCCGCGGCTGGATCCTTCGGCCCGCGCAGGGTGTGCTGCGGGTAAGTGCGGCGCGCCTGGGCCTCAGGATGACAGGCCTCTTCGCGACGTCGGCATGGAGTACAGCACGCCTGAGCCGGATGTATAAACCCTCTCCCGCTTGCGGGAGAGGGTCGCACGCGTGTCAGCGCGGGGGGGTGAGGGCCCCCCACGGCAGCCGAGGCCTCGGCTACGGTGACCGCTACCGCGCCCAAGTTCGTCGTGTCCGCGGCCAGATCCTTCGGACCGCGGCGGATGTGCTGCGGGCCGGCGCGGTGCGCCTGGGCCTCAGGATGACAGGCCTCTTCGCTATGTCGGAATCGGATACAGCACGCTCGGCCTAGTGTGTACACCCTCTCCCGCTTGCGGGAGAGGGTCGCACGCGTGGCAGCGCGGCGGGGTGAGGGCCCCACGGCAGCCGAGGCCTCGGCCTGCATTGACCGCCGCCGCGCCCTGGCTCGCCTACGCTACTCGGTCGGATCCGGCGCGCGTTCCGGGGCCTCGCCGCCCAGCGCGCGGACGATCTCGTCCAGCTCCGGGCTGCCGTCGATCACGAACACCACGCCCGGCGTGTCGATCACATCCGGCAGCGGCGTGCCGGGCGCGGGCTCGCCCTGCAGCGTCATCAATCCCGCGTGGTCGGTGCCCAGCTCCAGCTCATCGGCAGAGCCCAGCATGCCCTCCGAAACCTCGCCGCGCAGCTTGCCGCGCTTGATCTTGGTGCCGTTGGGCAGCCGTACGCCGCTGCGGATGACGGGGTAGTACGCGCCCGCCGCCACGTTGTTCGCGCCGGTGACGATCTGCAGCCTCTGCTCGGTGCCGTCGTTCACCACGCACACCTTCAGCCGGTCGGCGCTGGGGTGCTGGGTGACGGACTCCACGTGCGCCACCACCACGGGGCGCAGCAGCTCCGCCAGCGGCACCACGCGCGACACTTCGAAGCCGGCGCCGCGCAGCAGGGCAGCGACCTCCTCCGGGTCGGCGGGCAGGTTGGGGACGCGGGAGCTCAACAGGTTCTGGCTGACGTTCACGTGCGCTCCATCCAGCGGTTGGGGGGATTTTGACCGCCCCAACCTACCGCCTCGCGCGCTCCGGCGGGAGGCCGCCCTTACTGCAGATCCACCACGTGGATCTCGGTGGCTTCCGTCCAGTAGCCCACACGGGCGTGCACCGCCACCAGGTATCGCCCCCCGCCGGTGAACAGGATGCGCCCATCCACCACCGTCGGAAGCGCCAGGCGCTCGATATAGGCTCCGTCGGACACCCTGAGCTTCACCAGTCCGCCCGCCGCCGAGGCGTACAGGTGCGATCCGTCGGGAGTGAGGCCGGTCGTGTACCGGATCGGGGCGCCGGTGACCAGCGGAAACGTGCGGACTCTTCCGCCGGCGGCGTCGTGCACGTCGTACCCGGAGGCGAAGCGGCTTCCGGAGGGCGTCGACGACCACGTGCCCTCGTTTACGAGCGGGCGGCAGGTTCCGAAGCGGTCCGTGTCGGAATCGTACACCGTCGCGCAGTGGTGATCGTGACTTTCGAAGAAAAGACGTCCGTGGTCCGCCGAGCGGTGCACCAGGAAGTACGCCCCCGCCTGCTCCGCGTCTGCCCGCAGGCGCTGGCCGGTTCCGGAGCTCGACATTTCCACGACGCGGCGCTGCGCCGTGCTCACGATCTCGCCCATCACCAGCACCTTTCCGTTCGCCGCCACCCGCACCTGCATGGGAATCATCTCCACCCCGTCCACCGCCAGGGGAACCTTCACCGGCGCGGCTTCGGGACGGGAAAGGTCCAGCACGGCCAAGGCCCTCTCCGCCCCCAGCGCCACGATCAGCGTGTCGCCCCCACGCGTCAGGTCCAGCCCCATTCCGCCGGATGTGCTGGTGACCGCGCGGGAAGTCGCCGACAGGGTCGCAAGCGACACCACCTGCACCCGGCCCGTGTGGGGCATGGCCAGGTACAGCAGGCCGCGCGCGTGGTCCAGCGCCATGTCACCCGCGGGGGTGGCCACCGTGGCGGAGCGGACCGGGGCGGTGCGCCCGCGATAGATGCCGAAGCTGTCGGCGGGCGCGGTCACCGGGATGCTGTACATTCCCTCGTTGTTCCGCACCTGCACCGACAGGGTGGAGGCACCCGCCCACCCCGCTCGAACCGGGAGCTTTACGTCCAGCGCGCCGGCGCTGAACGGAACCGCCACCGAGTCACGGGCGTTCACCCCTCCACCCAGGGCGAACACCACCCATCCCGGTCCCAGGGAGTGCAGCGTCTGAATCGACAGCTGCATGGTGTCGCCTTCCGCGAAGCGCCCGACCAGCCGGTGCGTCTGTCCCTGGTACACGGGAGAGGTCTTGAAATAGGCCGACAGCACCATGGGCTGCACGTTGCTGGTCACGCGCATGGGGCGGGGCGGCGCCGCCACTCCACGCTGCAGGAACGGGTCGACGGCGTATCCCTGCACCTGGATGGGCTGGCCCACGGCGGCCTCGGCGGGCACCAGCACCTGCACGGTCCCCGTCACCGTTCCGCCGCCGCCCGCCGTGACTGCGTTCCGCACGGGAACCTGGGCGTTGAACGCGCCGGTAATCAGCACGCCGCTCTCCCACACGCCCCATTCGCCCTGCGCCTCGTAGCGGATGGTGATCACCCGGCCAGGAAGGGCCATCGAGTCTCCACCCGCCTCCGAAGAAACCTGGACGTTTCGCACCACGGGCGCCGGTGCGCCCCCGGCGGGCGGCGTGGGCCCGCACGTGAAGGTGTAGCTCGCGGTGCCGCTGCCGTCGCCCCCTTCCTCCGCGTAGTCCATCTCCATGGTGGCCTTGAAGGGCGCGTCGGCCCGGAGCGTCCACCGCGAGTTCTGGGTGGCGCCGGCGCCGATGCTGTTGACGGCCCAAGCCGTGATGACCTCCTGGGCGGGAACCGGCGCGGTGTCGCGGACCACCGAGCGGTCCATGCCGTAGTACCAGATGATCCGGCCCTCCCCCCACCGGGCGGCGCGCCCCGCCGACCCCTTCGCGGTCGCCTGGAGATCGACGGTGCACTGCGCCTGGAGAGCTCCATCGGAGGCTGCCACAACCACCATCTCGCCCGCGGTGCCGCCGAGGACCACGTCCACGGCGGACGACGGATTGGGCTTGGACGCCGTAGGCGGCTCGCAGGCGGTGAGCGCCAGGAGGGCAGCCGCAACCAGGGTGTAGGGAGCGATCTTCATGGGATGCACGTCCGGAAAGCGGTCGATCAGCGCGGATTTACGGCGCGGGAGCATGTGCGGGGTGAGCGTGAAATGTAAGAAAGGCGGATGTTTCCCACAATATGCGCGCTCCGGGTGCCCCGCGCCAAAGTTGCTCCTGGCACGGAGCTTACGCCGCAGGGAATCCGCTCCCCCGTATCCCGTCGACGGGATGGATGAGGCCCTCGGTTTTCAGTTGGCCGCGCTCAGCCGCGGCGGGTGCAGCGGGTGCAGCGGGTGCGGCGGACGTGTAAGCGAGCCGCGGCCTCTGCATCCATGACAGGGCGCCGCCGCGGCCCCGGCACTGGACGCACCGCGCCCGAGCCTGGTGTGTGCCCCCTGTCTCACGCCACAAGCCCCGTCGGGGAACCAGCGCCACGTGCTCCCGCCGCGGATGCGGCCGGGAGCAACGTAAACACAGAGTCCGTCTGGTCCTACGGCGTCTTGCGCCTGATCTCGACCAACCGGTGAACGGCGACCGGGTAATCGATGTAGCGGTCTCCCGGCCAGTTCGGCACCACGCCCGTCGCCGCGCCCCCGTGGTAGACGCCCTGGTAGTCCGTCGAGACTACGACGGTGTCACCGACGGCAAGGTTCAGTGACTCGATGAAGGCAGTCAAATCACCGGTTTCTCCCAGGATGATCCGGTTCACATCATGAAAGGCGCGGGCGTCCAGGTAGCGAACGCGATCCAGGTAAATCCGCCGCAGCCGTCCCGCTTCCGCAGTGCCAGCGGGGTCACGCTGAAAGGACCGGATGATCACGGCTTCGCTCACGACGTTTTCTTTCGCGGGCCTTTTCCCGTCGTACTCGCCGGCCAACCGGTCGATCAACTCGCACCCGGAAGCGAGCGTCGTGGCAAGGAGCAGCACAAACACGCGTACCGATTTCATGGTATCCGGCCTTACGAATCGAGTATCCATCACCTGTGCGCCCCACGCCGATAAACGAAATGGGGGGGGGAAGGCGAACGTATCGTCCCGAAAGTATCGTTGCGAATAGCTTACGTCAAACGTTCGCGTACGCAAGGCTCTCGAGCGAAGTCGGCTTGGGCGAGGACTTCGGCGCGCTGGGTGCCCGGCGCCAAAGTTGCTCCTGGCACGGAGCTTACGCCGCAAGGGAATCCGCTCCTCCGCATCTCGTCGTACGGATGGATGGGGCACCGCACGGACGGCGGTCCTTTCGCGCGCACGAACGCCGGGCGACATGAGCACTACCGTAGTTGACATCGTCCAGAGCCCCGAACGGCTCGCGCGCCTGCGGGCCACCGGGCTGCTGGACGCGCCCACCGACGCGGCGTTCGACCGGCTGACGAGGCTGGCCAGCCGGCTGCTGAACGCGCCGTTGGCCACGGTGACGCTGGTGGACAGCGACCGGCAGTTCTACATGAGCTGCGCGGGCATGCCGGAACCCCTGGCCACCGAGCGCGCCACGCCGCTGGAGTTCTCGTTCTGCAAGCACACCGTCGTGCTCGGAAAACCGCTGATCGTTCCCGACACGCGCGAGCACCCCATCGTGGGCCAGAACCCCGCCATCGCGCAGTTCGGGGTCACCGCGTACGCCGGCATCCCGCTGCTCACGGCCGATGGGCACGCCATCGGAACGCTGTGCGTGATGGACTACGTGGTGCGCCACTGGACAGACGACGACGTGCTGAACCTTACCGACCTGGCGGCGTCGGTGAGCACCGAGATCGAGCTGCGGATGGACCTGGCCGAGCGGGCCCGGGTGGAGGTGGAGCTGCAGCACACCGTGGGGATGCGCGACGAGGTGCTGGCCATCGTGTCGCACGACCTGCGCAACCCGGTGCACACCATTCAGCTCAGCGCGCAGTTCCTGCTGGACGCACTTCCCGCGGACGACGGCCCCGTGCCGGTGCGCCGGCAGCTGGCCATCGTGAGGCGCGCCGCCCAGCAGATGGACCGCATGATCGGCGACCTGCTGGATGCGGCGAGCATCGCGGCCGGGCACCTGTCGATGGAGCCGCGGGCCGTCCACGCCTCCGACATCCTGCGCGGCGCCTGCGAGGTGCTGAGGCCCATCGTGGAGGAAAAGGGGATCCGCTTCGCCTTCAGCGATGCGGGGAATGGCGCCCAGCTACGCGCCGACCCCGACCGGGTGCTGCAGGTGCTGGGGAACCTGGCGGGCAACGCGGTGAGGTTCACCGCCGCGGGCGGCTGCATCACCCTGGGGCTGCGGGTGGAGGATGGGAACGCGGTGTTTTCCGTCGCCGACACGGGCCAGGGCATTTCGCCCGAGCAGCTTCGGCACGTGTTCGAGCAGTTCTGGCAGGCGCGGCGGGCGGGCCGCCAGGGCACCGGGCTGGGGCTGACCATCGCGCACGGCATCGTGGCCGCGCACGGCGGCGGGATCGCCGTGGAAAGCACGCCGGGCGAGGGCAGCACCTTCTTCTTCACCCTGCCGCTCGCGGCGGCATAGTCCGGCGCGTGGCCCGGGGGTCAGTCGATCCGCAAGTCCCGGACGAAGTTGTAAGCAGATGCTTCGCTCCGCCCCTTACCTGCCGAGCCAGTAGCTGGCTTTCACCTGGAAGACGTTCACCGGCCGGTCACGGAAGAGCGCGGAGCGCTCGCGGCTGAAATCGAAATCGCCGAATGCGTCCGAGCCGGAGCGCTGCTGCGTCCACACGAAGAAGAGCGTCGAGCCCGGACGATACTCCCACCGTACCACCGCGGTCCCGCGCAGCGACCGGAAGTTGAAGTTGGGGTTGGCGACCTCGAACCCCGCCGCGGGGCCGGTGCCGTCGGGGTCCACGAGGTACCGCGTGACCCGGCCCGTGGTGTCGCGGGCCTCGCTCATCGTTCCCACGTCCCGCCCGTAGACCAGCGCGTCGGTGGTGCGCGGTGCCCGGTACTCGTTCAGGTCGCTGTAGTTGCCGCTCGCGAGGAGCGGCTGGGCGAACAGCTCCAGCGTCAGGTTGGGGGTGAAGGTCGCGTTGATGCGCGCGTTCATGGACAGGTTGTGCTGTTCCAGCCGCGCGAACACGCTCCGGACCCCGCCGAACTGCCTCGCCGTGGAGTCCGCGACGTTGGTGACGAAGGCCCGCGGGTCCACGTCCCACAGGTACGACGGGCCCAGGCTGATGCGTATGTTCTCGGCCGGCTTGAGCACCAGGCTGGCGTTCCCCGTGACGAACCCGCCGTTGTCGGCGATGTTGGGGCCACCCTGCCCGCCCACCGTCCAGCTCACCCGCTTGCGGGTGTCACCGTTCAGGGTCGACGAGAAGAGGTGGTATCCCGCGCTGCGGACGATCACCCCGCCGCGGGTGCGGTACGGGTCGTACGTCGGCGGGTGGGTGATCACCAGGCCTCGTGCCTGGACGTAGTTGCGGAAGGTGATCTCCCCCAGGATCCCCCCCTGCAGGTCGGTGCGGTCGCCGTCGTAGTTGAGCTGCTGCTGCGCGGAGACGGTCAACGACGCCCCCCGGTACCAGCGGGTGGGGTTCGTCCAGCTCCGCTGGACGCTGGCCTGCATCCACCGGAAGTCGGTGCGGGTGAGCGCGGCCAGGTCGTTCACCTCGAAGCCCGGGCTCCGCCAGTTCTGCGCGGTTTCCCAGCGCCAGTTCCCGCTCTCCTTGGCGATCCGGGCGTACATCCCGTAGCCGCGCAGCGACGTGCGGGCGGGATCGTAGCGGATGTCGAACAGCCCGTCGCTGGTGGCCTTCCGGTCAGGCCGCTGAAAGTAGTGGGCGCTGGTGCGCTGGGTGCGCCGGAGCGCGCCGCTGTCTCCGGCCACGTTCGAGAAGGCCACCTGTCCCGTGAATGAGTAGCCGCGCCCACCCCAGTAGTGCTGGACGTCGGCGCCGGCGGCCTCGGCCCGGTGGTGGAGCCGGCTGGTCAGCGCCGGGTCGCTCATGAACCGGCGGGTCATCGTGGTGATGAAGCCGATCCGCGTGTCGCCGTTTCGCAGGTCCTGCCGCACACGGCCCACCAGGTAGTTGGTCATGGGCTCGATCTCGCGGCTCGCCGGTTCATCCGTCGGCGTGGCCTGGGGAACGTAGCGCGCCGTGACTCCGTCCGTGAGCGCCTCGAGCACGGCGACGGAGAGCCCGCCCTTCGTGCGGCCCGTGATCTTTGCGGCCCCCAGGATGGTGGCCGCGTCCGCGAAGTCGGCGTAGTTCCCCGGCTGCACGAGGCCGGCGAGCTGCGGCGCCCGTCCGATCCGGCGCGTGTAGAACAGGTTGAGGCCCGACGCGTTGCTGCAGAGGTAGCAGCTCACCCCCCCGAACGAGAATCCCCCGGCGTTCGTCACGAAGAAGGGCCGCTTCTCCTGGAAGGTCGTCTCGAAAGCCGAAAGGTTCACCACGGCGGGGTCCACCTCGACCTGCCCGAAGTCGGGATTCACCGTGGCATCCAGCGCAAAGCTGGAGCTCAGGCTGTAGCTGAGGTCCCCGCCGGCGCGCGTGCCCAGCTCCCGCCGGCTGCGGAACGGGTTGCCGGCGGGCGGCTCCGCGAAGGTGCCCTTCTGCACCAGGTACGGCAGCAGCTCCAGGCGCCGCGGCTGCGCGGCCAGGGCCAGACCGGTCACCGTGCCGAAGTATCCGGGACCGCCCGGCTCGTTCCTCCGCCAGAAGGCCCACATGCTCGACTCGTTGCGCCGCGCCAGCGTCCGCCACACCTGCAATCCCCAGCTCTGCAGCGAATCGCGCGGAAAGCGGAGTTGGGAGAGGGGAATCTTGAACTCGGCGGTCCACCCGAGCGAATCGACGCGCGACGCACCCTCCCAGACGGGATCGAAGGAGGCATCCGAGTTCAGCCGGTCGCCCTTTACGCCCAGCGGATTCAGCTCGAACCAGACGCTCGTCTGGCGGTCGCGGTAGGGATCGAGCACCACCGCGATCTTGTCGGAGGCGTTGTCGTTGAGCAGCTGGTCGCGCCGCACCAGCAGCTTGCGCACCCCCGACGGCCCTCCGGAGTCGAACATCCGGGCGCCGATGTACACCGCGCTCGCGTCGTACAGCAGGCGGATCTCCGTGCGCTCGGTGGGCGCCGCTCCCTCGTCCGGCTGCTGCTGGCGGAAGTCGCCCGCCACCTCCGCCGCCATCCACGCGGCGTCGTCGAGCCGCCCGTCGATGACGATCGCGGAACTCCGGGCGGCCGCCCGGACGGCGGGGCGGGGATCGTTCTGCGACCCGGGCGCCGGGGCCTGTCCCACGAGCGGCGCGGAGAAGAGGAACGCGACGGCCGCGAGGGTTCCAGCATGCATGGCAGCGGGGGATTCGGGACGTCCAGGCGGGCGGAGGAAGGGCCGCGGGTTCAGCCGCGCCGGGAGTATGGGTCCGGCTGGAATCCATCGCAACCGAGGGCCTGCGGTGCGGGGGGTTTCGGCGGGGCGGGGGAGTCGTATTGTTAGCCATCTTTCCCCCGCCGCCCCGAGAGCCGATGAAAGCCTTCGCTCCCGCCCTCCTGCTGCTCGCCGCCTGCCAGGCTCCTGCTCCGGCAGAGCACCCGGGGGCGGCGGTCGCCACCTCCCCCGCCGCGGCAGCGGGGGTTCGCCCCGGCATCGAGACCTTCCTGGCAGACCTGCCGGCGGCGGTGCGGGGGAAGCGCGTGGGGCTCATCACCAACCACACCGGGATCGACCGGGCGCGGACGCCGGACATCGACCTGATCGCGCAGCACCCGGAGCTGACGCTGGTGGCTCTCCTGGCTCCCGAGCACGGCATCCGGGGGAACGTCATGGACGGGGAGCACATCCAGGACGAGGTCGATCCGAAGACGGGCGTGCCGGTCTACTCCCTGTATCTGTCCGAGGACCGCGCCCCCACCCCGGCGATGCTGAAGGATGTGGACGTGCTGGTGTACGACCTTCAGGAGGTGGGCGGGCGCACCTGGACGTACGTCTCCACCATGGCGCTCGCCATGCAGGCCGCGAAGGCGAAGGGGATCCCGTTCGTGGTGCTCGACCGGCCCAATCCCATCGGGGGCGAGATCGTAGAAGGCGCCCTGCTCGACCCCCGGTTCGCGTCGTTCGTGGGGATGTACCCGATCCCGGCGCGCCACGGGATGACGGTGGGCGAGCTCGCGACCCTCTTCAACGAGAAGTACGGGATCGGCGCGAACCTCATCGTGGCGCGGGTGGCGAACTGGCGGCGCTCGCAATGGCAGGACGAGACCGGGCTCCCCTGGGTGAACCCGTCTCCCAACCTGCGCTCCCTCGCCGCGCTGACGAGCTACCCCGGAACGGTGTACTTCGAGGGCACGAGCGTCGCCGAGGGGCGGGGTACGGACCGCCCCTTCGAGCAGGTAGGGGCCTCGTGGCTCGACGCCCCGCGGGTCGCGGCCATCATGAACGCGAAGCAGCTCCCGGGGATCCGCTTCGAGGCGGTCACGCTGCCGATGGAGCCCACGGCGCGGAAGTTCCCGGGCCAGGCCATCCCCGGGATCCGCTTCGTCGTCACCGACCGGCAGGCGTACCGCCCCGTGCGCACGGCGCTCCTGCTCATCGACGAGATCCGCCGCCAGCACCCCGCCGACTTCGCGTGGACGCGGACCATCGACCGCCTCACCGGCTCCGACAAGGTGAGGCTCGCCATCGAAGGAGGCCGGCTCCTCCCCCTGCTGGACGAGTGGGACCGCGAGGCCGAGGAGTTCCGCGCGGCCCGCAAGCCGTACCTGCTCTACCCGTAGTCTCCCGGGGCTCGACAACCAGGAGAGCCGGCAGCTCTCCCGTAGCTGGCCTTCACCTGATCGATTGAGCAATCTCGCAGAAGTGCGGCGGGCTGGCAGTTGAAGTCCGATCGGCATCGTAGCCGTGATCCGCAAGCTTCGTTTCACTTAGCGGATGCGACAGGTCAGGCATCCTGGAGGGCATTCGCACGGCGTTCGCGCAATCGACCACGACCCTGATTCGCGAACGCGGGAACTCAACCTGAGGGTCAGTTTTGCGTCCGTCTCATCCAGTACATCAGCCCGTTGAAATCCGCGATTCCGAGTGAGTACCAGACGCGGTGTCCGCCGTTGAATGCTGGATCCGGATCATCAAGGTACCGGATGCCGAGTCGGAGTCGGTCCGCAATGAGCTGGAGTGTGAGTGTGCCTGTTTGGAGCGAACCGTGAGCACGCTCGCCCGGATCGAAGCTGTGAAGCGGTTGCCAAGCAGCCTCGATGCTCGAAACCCACGGAGACAGCGTTTCCGGAGTCAGACGGATACCGAGCCCTCCGCTGAGATCGTAGGTCCCTCCGCTGCGTGCGGTGACGCTCGCCGGCAGAATCACCGAGAGCACTCTCATTTGGCGGGACGGGTACAGCGTGGGACGGTACGACAGTTCAACCCCGTTACCATCTGCCCAGCTTAATCCATAAGGGACAGGGAACTGCATCAGGCGCCGACCCTTGTGCTCGGTGAGAGTCTGGATGGACGACGGGTCAAGATCCCACCCTCGCCGCCAACCAAACGTCACCGCTCGCCGCGGGCCTACCCCCCGATAAAGCATCTCCCCCCATTCAATGAGGTTCTCCCGGGAGTACCTTGCCGTGGCGGTGTCCCACCCGAGCGCATCTTCCACTCGCCAGAGCTGGTGAACGACGCGATCGGTTAGTTCCACCGTGAATTCCTCGGGATTGACTAGCAACCGTTGGAAAGTGCCATCGACTGGACACGATTCCGGTGCAGTCGCTGATCGTGCCCAGCTACAGGCTGGCTCGCGCGTCCATAAAGCGACCTCTTTCCGGACTTCCGGCGTTGCAGCGATTCTGAGTACTTCGGCGAAGCCACCTATGCAGGTCAATCGCTCCTGCCAACGGTATCTTGCGCATGAGGTATCGCTCCAGCGCGACTCGTATCGGACCCGGTGGTTTGCTGTAAGTAGCGCATCCAAGATACGCGCGCGTGTTAAGACCGCGTGCTCTTCGGTCACACCCGGCGATAGGGTGTCGACAACGAGCGTGGCCGGATCATCCGCGGCGGCATTCGGGTACTCGTCCCGGAAGAAATGCCATAGCGCCCGGGGAGCCACCCGGCCAACGGGAATATGAGGCGAGCGAAGCAAATCTCGCGTGCGTTCGGCGATGCAGGCGCGATCTTGCGCTGTATCTGCCCGCCCTGCACAGAGTAGGTCTTGCGCTGCGAAGCGGAGGCCGTCATACATTCCGGCGTAAAAATCATACTCCCGTAGTGGGCTACCCAGAAACGCGCCAAAAGCCCCAAGATGCTCACCGAAGATGGGTTGCGAGCGACTTGTGGCTCGCAACCAGTTCCGCTGCACGTGTCCTGTCGGGCCAAGCTGCGCGAGAGAACGGGAAAGTGAATGCAACTCGTACTTTCGTGCGCTGGTAATCAGCGGAAGGGCGACGTCGAGGACTCCCGCCAAACCGCGCGGTGCTGGCACGGCTCTTTGGTCACCCGCAGAGAGGGTGTGTAAGCTGTCTCGCGTAAGCGAGGCATCGATATAGACCAGCCGAACTCGCTCGTCCATCGAGTCTGTCCCCGGGATTGATAGAAACAACGAGAGTGCGAGCGCTAGGGGGTTGTTGTCGAATGCGCCCCCGTCCACGAATGTGGCTTCCAGCTTACATTCTGACCCACTCCTGCATTCCCAATCCGCATTGAGTGAATCGCGATCCAGATATGTCAGCACTACCGGCTCAAATGCGAACGGAAACGCTCCCGATGCGGAGACAAACTTGAGGATAGAGTCGCCGCTGATCCGCCTTTCGCCGTCGGCCGGCGCGATTACGAGCTCTCCGGCGGAGATGTCTGCGTGCAACCCGGGATGAGGCTGTATAAACTGAAGGCGGCCGTCCGCTGCTCTTCGTACCCGGTATGCGGCTACGAAACGCTGGGTCGGAATCCAAATCGCACTATCTGGATCCAGGACAACGCTGTCCGGAACCACTCGGGTCAGCGATAGGCCAACCGGGATGTCACAATTGCCCGAGCCCGGCTGATTCATCTGCTTCACAACACTGCCGAATACGGGTCCATTCAAGAAGTCTCGGTGAAAGAGCGCTCGGTTTCGATCATCGTTGAGTTGCTCGTTCATCAACTGCTCGATCCCCGTATGGACCCACATTCTCCAGAACAGGCTTTGCTCCGGCTCGCGAGCGGTGCCGGCGCACGCTTCCACGGCTGACAGCAGGCCGTTCACGTTTCCTGCGGAAGCCCCGGTTGCTGTTCCCAGATAGAAGAAGCTGTTGCCGAGTCCGACCGAACGTCTGAAGTCCGGGTGCTTGGAGGCCCGGAGAAACTCCACCAAGGCCCAGTTCAGCCCTGCCTCATACGCACCAAGACTGATTCCCCCGCTTACGCTCACAAGGACCGGAACACTGTCTTGCTCAGGTTGCGACAGCAATGGGTTCGCCATGCAGCCGAGCAGGCCTGCGATGGCGGGAATCAGCAGAAAGCGACGTCCGACGAAGGTCATGATGTGCACTCCAGGCCAAAGGGTTCAATCAACGCAGCGTGCCAGCCGCTACATGCGCATCGTCTACGCGGGTCCTCCGAGCGCGGAGCGAGGATCTTCGCCAGCCCTTAGGAACAGGGACATTTCTGGGTGCGTCACCCGCGGACCTTGAGGTAGGATCGAAAGCCACGCTCTCGGGAAGCGACTTTCGACTCCTGCGCTGGCCGGAGGTCCCGCCCGGGCCTATGTCTGGTACGACGCCGTGGGGCCGTACATCGTTGGATCTTTGAGTCGACCCGTCCTTGTAAAACCAGGCGCACATCATCCACGCGGGCACCGGGGGTGGAGAACGGGCGGGCGCGCCGGGGGCCGGGTCGGCGGCCCGTCAGGTGAAAAGAGAAGAATGCTCCCAAAGCCCTGCAGGATCTGGAACCCAATTCTGTCTTTTTGCGTGCAGCCGATGAGGTAATCGAACGCGGCCCGTGGTTTGGTGTCAACGACCCACGGTGCCGCAGGCAAGTCGTCCGAGAGCGGGGCAAAGAAATCGTCCCAGTGGATCGGGATCACGTGTCTGGCTCCTACTCCGCGTACCCATCGCTCGTAGTAGGCATGCTTGAAGTTGGTATCGCGCTTTCCCAGTGTCCCGATGCCGAGAAAGACGACATCGGCTCTCAGACCCGTTGGCAGGCTATCCAGGAACGGACTCGGCTTTATTAGGATCGTGTGATTCCGGTGCTGGATGAGCAGGTCGAACGAGCCGCCCTCCCGGTACTGCGACACATGCGCCGGCTGCCGAAGCGGGTCAGTGATTTGGCCGAGAAAACTGACCGGCCAGCTTTGCGTGGAATGAGTGGAGCGGAAAGGCGTGACCCGGAACTCACCTACCGTTGCCGGCTCCCCCTCTACGAATACTTTGATTCTCCCAGGATCTACTCTCCCCCCCAAGCCCACCATTCTCGTAGACTCGGATCCGTACAGTAGCGCATGTCTGGTCCTGGCGATGTACGCTGCGTCGAGCGCGTGATCGTAGTGCGAATGCACCGTGAACAGGGCGTCAACGCGGCGCGCTCCCAGCCGGTTCAAGACAGTGTCAACAACCGCGGTGTTGGTCCTGAGGCCGCGGATGAGTACATGCCGCAGGGGTGGCCGGCTGATAAATCCGTCTATCAGGAGCTTCGTGCTGTCGTCCTCCAGGAGCAGGGTCGAGGTCCCAAGGAACGTGACCCTGATCGTTCCATTCCTGATAGGTCGTATATCGTTGATGAGATAATCTTTGTAATCCCCGATCGCGTGGGAGGGTCGCAGCACCAACGCGCATCCCGCGACGGCAACAGACGAGGCACCAAAGACAAGCCAGAGCAGGGGTCTTCGCATTATGAGGTTCTTGTCAAGGCGGGGAACGACTCGCGGTGGGATGAACCGACCGCGGTAAGGGGACTTCCGCTGTCCGGGACTTGGGCCCGTGATGCTCCCCCCGAACTGCACCGCGGGGAAAGAGCGGATGCAGATGCTGTAGGTCCAACTCCATTCCTTCCCGCAGCATCTCGTTGCGCAGTAGAGTAGAATGGGCCTACTCGACTAGCTGATAACCTGAGACTGAGGCGAACGTGTTGTCCGAGGCGGAGAGAAGCATTCCGCCCCGCGGATCGGGGCCGAGCGCTGCGCGCGCCGGGCGAGCACCCCGAGCACGCTCGCGCACGTTGCCGGAGGATTATTGCGAGTTGTCCACGAGCTGCGGCCGTGGCGTTGTCCACCGAAGAACGTAAACGGTGGGACGTGCACGACGCCTTCGGCCCCGATCGGTCCTTGGCTTGATAGAAGAGCCCTGCCGCCAAGGGATGGTGGTATTGTGCAGAACCCGGTGAGTGTCCCTCCGGTAGGCTGTGAGTGCTCAACCACAATCCGGGATCGAAGCGTGCGGATCCTTCTAATTAAATGCTCCCGCCAAGCAAATACAAGAAAAATCGTCACTCGTTGTTACCCGCTGCGAGCCAGCACCGTCCTACCGGCGGAGCGCACGCGAGATCTGCCGTAGTGGCTTCACACGCCGCTCCAGCTCGTCTCCGTGCTTCTCCGCCAGGTCCGTCACCCGCTTCCCACCCTTTCGGTGCCGAGCGCGCGTTCGGCCCGCTCATCCGCGCGCGGCGAATCGTGTGCGGGTCGATGTTCCGCGGCTCCGGTCCACTCTGCCCAGGGCGTCAACGCGTCGCGCGATCGGCGGTGACGGATCTGACGCGCGGCTCAGGACGGGACACGGACCTCGTGGACCGTCTCCGCCCGGTATCCACCCGCGCCGTCCGGGACCACGTGCCACCAGCGGACGATCACTTCCTCCATTTCAGGGCTGCTGCCAGCGACCTGCGATCGGGGAACGACGACGCTGGCGCCCGGAGCTAGCCGCGAGCAGTCTGGCCCCGTATCCGTGCAGGGTGCAAACGCCGCAAGCCACCCGGTGTTCCACACGGCGAAGGCGACGGGGCGATCGGTGCTGTTGATCAGGCGAATGCCGTCATCCGTCCGGCGTACCTGGACCTGAGATGCGGTCACCTCGGCGGTCGTCGCGAGGTCCCGGCCACATGCGGCCGATGCAAGGGAGAGGGTGAGCAGGGCCAGGGCGATCATGCGCATCGTTAGTCTCTCCGTATTGGTTCGTGTCCTGCGCGTGCCCTGTTCGGGCCGCACAGTTCAAAAACGACCCATCCCCGGTTTCGAGACATCATGTCGGGCGCCGGAAGCCAAGGCTGCAGAAGGGCGAGTTCATGCCCCGGCTATATCCAACGCTCGATAGCCGGAAAGAACGAGGATCTCGAACGATATGGGATGGGCTGCATCGATGGGGAGTTCATCGGACTCCGATGGCCCGCCCGCGGAGCCGTCGCTGCGAGATGACGTACGTGGCGCCGCCCGCATAGATGGGCTTGGGGCGGAGAATTCGGCCGAGCAGGCGCGCGTCTTCAGTGCGGTAGATTCGGAACCGGATGGTGTCGCCATCGGTGGAAACGTCGCGGCGGGCATACCAGTCCCATTCGGGCGGGTACGGCCCCACAGCCAACGAGTCGATCACCGCTTTCGTGACCGACTTCTCGAGCTCACTTCCGCGCTCGGCGAGGCGCTCGACCGGCACGGTGCCATGCGCTTCGGCGTGCATCAGATTCCGCTGTGCCACACTCACGACGACGACACAGGTCACCACCAGGAACATCCCGCCAAGTGCCTTGAGCAGCTTCGCCATTGGTCATGCTGTCAGCCGGATGTGGAACCGTCCGACTCCGCGCACAAGGTTGCGGTTCGTCTTCGCGCTTACCTGCTGCGGAGGCTGCAGCGAGAGCCCGAAATTGCCCAACCCGCCCCTCCAGCTCGTCCGCGTGCTTCTCCGCCAGGTCCGCCACCACCGCCTCCCACCCCTTCGGGGCCGAGCGCGCGTTCGGCCCGCTCATCGGCGCGCGGCGAATCGTGGCGGGTTCTTGCCGGCCGTCCTGCTGAGCGCGTCGCATTGTAGTGCACGTGCGCCTTCATCGCATCGCGACCAGTTGCGGCAAGGAGAACTTGCGTTCACGAAATCTTCATCGTACCCCGCACGGATCACGGCAGCAGCGGCCCCGGCCGCCAGTCCACCCCGTATACGTAGTCAAAGAACGGCAGGGGGATGATCATCCCGGTCTCCACGTGCACCAGGTGCACCGCGGAACGGCCGCTGGCGATCACCCACCGGCCATCCGGCGACCAGCGCGGCGAGAAGTAGTAGTACCCCTGCGTGGGCGCGATGCGGCGCAGCCCCGTGCCATCGGGCCGGATCACCATCAGCCCCCCCAACCGGAGAGCGTCGGGCAGTTCCGGGCGCACCTCGTTGAACGCGATCAGGTCGCCCGTGGGTGACCACGTGGGGGCGTGGCCCGCGGCCAGCACGGGCGAGTGCTGCTTCGTAACCAGGTCGAAGATGCGGATGTTCGCCCCCAGCCCGGATTCCTGGTAGTGAACGACCTTCGATCCGTCGGGTGAGGGAGACGGGTGGCCGGAGCCGCTCCCAGGCCCGAACCCCTCGAATCGCCCGCCATCGGCGCGGGCGCGCATCGGGCCGTAGTCCTGGTAGTAGATCCAGGTGCCGTCGCGGCTGTACTGTGGCCAGGCCCCCACCACGAGGCTGGCGAGCGGAGCCGGTGCCCCGGAAAGGCCCTGGGTCACCAGCCGCCCGGTGCTCCCGGTGTACACCACGGCGTCGCCCGACGGCGCCCACGCCGGATGCGTTCCGGGGCCGAGCACCCGGCGTCCCGTGCCGTCGAAGTTCATCAGTACGATTCCGTCCGGGGTGGCGGCTACCAGCGCGCCCTCGGGCGCTGCCGACACGCGAACGCTGTCGACGCCCTGGCCCGCGCGGGCCACGACGAACGACGTTCCGAACGCGCTGGAGGTGACCACGCCGGTAGCCGCGTTCACGGTGACTGCCCCCCCGGCGGCGGAGTACGCCACCGGCGCCGCGATGGGATGTCCCATGCGGTCCATCACCGAGGTGCGCAGCGCCACCTGGCGCCCGGCGAAGAACACCGTATCGCGCGGCGCAAGCCGCACGCGGGCGGGAGCACCGGGCCGAACCGCGTAGTGCGCGGTACCGGCGTAGACGGTGCCGTCTACCCGGACCGTGATGGCCGCGGGTCCGGCTTGCGTGGCCATCCGCACCCGCGCGGCCGCCCGTCCCTCGGCGTCGGTCACGACCCGCTGCGCGAGGCCGAAACCGCCCGCGGGAACGAGCCCGATCGTCATCGGTTCGCGGGGGTACGAGGCGGAGCCGGGGACCGCGGAAAAGACGACCTCCCGGCCCACCATGGCCACTCCCAACGAGTCGCGCACTTCCACCACCAGCGGTGCCAGCAGGATGGCGCCGATCGTGTCCTCGACTGCGTCGCCCGAAGCGATGTGCGCACCCGGGGTGCCGGTTACCCACACCGTTGCGCTTCCCGAAACCGCACCCGCCGCCGCCGTAACCGTCGTCACTCCGTACTTCCTGGCCGTCACCACTCCCTCCGCCGAAACACTGGCGATGGTGCTGTCGGCGCTCGTCCAGGTGAGCGGGGCCTTCCGTACCGGGCCGCGCCTGCCCAGGGCGGTCGCCTCCAGCCGCTGCGCGGTGTTGATCCGCACGTAGGCGGTGTCGGGGGCAACCCGCACGCTCTCGACGGAGTCAGCCCCCGATGGGTTTTCGCAACCGCTCAGGGCCACGGAGGCGAGGGCACAGGCGACGGCGAGTACGGGACGCAATGCTCGGATCATGGAACGGACTACCGGGACAGGTGGCGGTGAGTGGATGGAAGCGTAATGGGAACATGCCCGGTCGGCAACGCCGGACTCGACCTCGGGGGGATCGATCGCGGGGATCAGCGTATCGCGTGCGCGCGCACGGGAGAGTGCGGGCGGCAGTCCGGGGGTGCCTCATGCCGCCGCGAGGAGCTGGTCGCGCCACCTCCACTCCAGTCCCGCCAGCCCTCCGACGAAAACCGCCTCTCCCACCAGGTGCCCAATGCCGAACGCGGTCGCCGACCCGGCGAAAACCGTAACCAGGCACAGGCACACGATCGCCCAGGAGAGATTCGCGAATACCAGCACGTTGATCAATGACCGCGGCCGTCTCGCCCGCACGGCGAGGCTGAAGGAGAACGATGCGTAGAGCAGGTTCATCGCGCCGTTCGCCAGCAGGAGTTCTCGCGGCAACGCGTGCAGGCTGCTGAGCCACCCACTGAACAACAGCACCAGCACTCCGGCGAGCGCGCCTGCGATGCAGTCGATCCACAGCAGATTTTTCACAACCGGCCTCGAGCGCACAAAGGTGTTCGGCGCCTCACGGCGATGCGCGACTACGTAGCTCAGCGGCCAAGACTCGCAGCCGTTCTACATGCCGCTCCAGCTCGTCCGCGTGCTCTCCGCCAGGTCCGCCACCACCGCCTCCCACTCCTCCGGTGCCGAGCGCGCGTTCGGCCCGCTCATCCGCCGCGCCGAACTGCGACACCGAAACGGTCTTTCAGACGTGCTCGATATGAGCACGAAGTGGCGCGATTCCGAGTTGGTCCGCGCGCCTGCCAAGCCCGATCCCCACGCGGCCCTGGCGCGCCTTTTGCGCCCAAACAAAAGCCCCTGTTGAGGGCAGTGTCCGCTCGCGTCGAAGAGAGGCCCCGCACGACTCGCGCCCATCCAGCGGCCCAACGCAGGCCGACCGGGGGAACATTCTCGCGCCGTGACGCGGCCCTTTCGGAAGGCTCTCGTTTGCGAATCGTTCGTCTGCGTCCCACCGGGGCAGGCATGAGGGCCGGTGCTGCCGGTCGCCATCTTCCGCGCCTCGCGCAGGTCACCGCCGTCCTCGTCCTGTCCACGCTGCTCCAGGCCTGCGGCGCGGTTCAGAGCCGCACCCATGGGCACACGGGGCATGAGTCCGCCGCCGGCCGATGTGTGGTTCAGGAAATTTCTCGCGAGCGGTTGCTGGATGCGGAGGGCCGGCAACTCTACATCTACCCGGAAGTGATGAGCCGTTCCAGCCGGGGCGAAATGCTCCTGGCGGGCAGCTACAATCTCATTCAGAACGTCGAGGGAAAGTGGCAGCCGTTCGCGAAGGACAGCGTTTTCGGAGCCGTGCTCCCACCGTCCGGGGGCGCCCGGGTAGTCATCTCTCCCATTCCTCTGCACCTGACCGAAGGCATCAGGGCGGTTGCCCGACCCGACGGAACATGGGTGGTGGTATTCGCCGAGGTCGCTCCTCAGGACACGCTTCGCGACAGCACGGTGGCCTTGTGGCACGGCGTTCTGGATGGGCAGCGGTGGACGGTGCTCGAGCGGCTGCCGTTCCCCACACCGGACGAGGGCACACCGGTCTACGCGAGGAGCGGCTCGAGACTGATCGCCACGGGCGAGGGCCTCGCGTGGGCACTGCCGCACAGGGCGGCGAACGGCACCGGCGCCTTCATCGTGTACGAGAAGATCGGCGGGCGCTGGGCTTACGAGATCATACACAGCGGCTACGCCACGCCGGACCTGGCGTACTCCGACGACCTGGGGCTCGTGGTGGCGTCGCACCAGGCGGATCGGCGCCTGCGCGAGGACGGCAGTTCCATCGTCCTCTGGGTGCGCCAGCCCACCTGGCGCATCCTGCACAGGGCCGTGTCCAGCAGCCGCTCCGAGGTACGGCGTGCCTGGTTCGACGACTCGCCGGCGGGCCCCGTCCTCACGTGGAGGGCCGAGGTCCGCGGACCGGAGGGTTCTTCACGCTTCGAAGCACACGTGATGCATGGAAGCATTCAGAAGGGCGACGGGCCCATCGTCGTTCTGGATCCGGCCGTTCACCCGTTCAGCAAGGTATGGTTTCTTCCGCTCTCGCACGGCGTGAATCTCTGGATCTCCGAGCACGCGCCGCCCGGCGGGCCCGGGCGCGACAT
This sequence comes from Longimicrobium sp., assembly GCF_036388275.1. Taxonomy (NCBI): domain Bacteria; kingdom Pseudomonadati; phylum Gemmatimonadota; class Longimicrobiia; order Longimicrobiales; family Longimicrobiaceae; genus Longimicrobium; species Longimicrobium sp. The sequence goes on along the minus strand of NZ_DASVSF010000091.1, from coordinate 30,874 downwards.
CCGGTTCGCTCGGGATTCCGCGGGCACCACGGTGCTGCTGGGCAGCATTCCTTCACCGTACGAGGCGTTTTTTGGGGCCGCCCAGACTGGCCCGTCCGAGATTCTGATCTCGGGCCTTGCGATGGACCGCGAGCGGACCACCCTGTTCTCGCTTTTGATCCGTGTACGGGTGGAGTGTCCTCGGACCTCGTCCTGGATGGATCTGCTGCATCCCTCCCGATCCGCGTTCCGTCCAGGGCTCCCGTTGCCGACCATCTCGGAAATCGTCCGCGACCCACCGGGGCAGGCATGAGGGCGAGTGCTGGCAGCCACCTTCCGCGCCTCGCGCAGGCCACCGCCGTCGTCATCCTGGCCACGCTGCTCCAGGCCTGCGGCGCGGTTCACTCGGCACCCCCGAGCGCGCTTCAGGGCCGCACCGATGGGCACACGGGGCATGGGTCCGCCGCCGGCCGCTGTGTGGTTCACGAAGTAGCTCGCGAGCGGTTGATGGATACGGAGGGCCGGCAGCTCTACATCTACCCGGAAATGATGAGCCGTTCCAGCCGGGGCGAAATGCTCCTGGCGGGCAGCTACAACCTCATGCTTCGGCAGAGCGCCGAGGGAAAGTGGCAGCAACTCGCGAAGGACAGCGTTTTCGGAGCCGTGCTCCCACCGTCCGGGCCCGCCCGAGTAGTCACCTCTCCCATTCCTCTGCACCTGACCGAAGGCATCAGGGCGGTTGCCCGTCCCGATGGAACATGGGCGGTGGTATTCGCCGAAGTCGCTCCGCGGGATACGCTCCGCGACAGCACGGTGGCCTTGTGGCACGGCGTTCTGGATGGGCAGCGGTGGACGGTGCTCGAGCGGCTGCCGTTTCCCGCGCCGGACGAGGGCACACCGATCAGGGCGAGGGGCGGCTCGAGACTGATCGCCACGGACAAGGGCATCGCGTGGGCACTGCCGCACAGGGCCGCGAACGGCACCGGCGCCTTCATCGTGTACGAGAAGATCGACGGGCACTGGACGTATGAGATCGTACGCAGCGGCTACGCCGTGCCGGACCTGGCGTACTCCGACGACCTGGGGCTCGTGGTGGCGTCGCAGCAGGCGGATCTGCGCCTGCGCCAGGACGGCAGCTCCATCCTCCTCTGGGTGCGCCAGCCCACGTGGCGCATCCTGCACAGGGCCGTGTCCAGCAGCCGCTCCGAGGTGCGGCGTGCCTGGTTCGACGACTCGCCGGCCGGACCCGTCCTCACGTGGTGGGCCGAGGTCCCCGGACCGGAGGGTTCTTCACGCTCCGAAGCGCACGTGATGCATGGAAGCATTCAGAAGGGTGACGGTCCCATCGTCGTTCTGGATCCGGCCCTTCACCCGTTCACGAAGGTGTGGTTCCTTCCGCTCTCGCAGGGCGTGAATCTCTGGGTTTCCGAGCACGCGCCGCCGGGCTCGCCCGGGCGCGACATCCGGTTCGCTCGGGATTCAGCCGGCACCGCGGTGCTGCTGGGGAGCATTCCTTCACCGTACGACGCGTCGTTCGCGGCGGGCCAGACTGGCCCGTCCGAGATTCTGATCTCGGGACCCGCGATGGACCGCGAGCGAACCACCCTGTTCTCACTTTTGATCCACGTACGGGTGGAGTGTCCTCGGACCCCATCCTGAATGGATCTGCTGCATCGTGACGCGCAGGGTGCACCACCACAATCCCACCAGGAGCCCGGGATGAAACACCGTTGGAGACGAATCATGGTTGCGGTGTGTACCGCAACCGCCGCGGTTGGATGCGCGGACATAACGCAGCCGGGCAGGATTCCGGCACCGTCGACGGGACCAAATCATCAGGCCACGATCATCACGGATGACGGCCAGGAACTCCCGTATTTTGAGAATGAATCCCAAGTTCCCGACAATTACACGCCGTACGTAAAGAGCGTCCGAGCCCGGGTGCAGTGGAACAACAAAATCGCCGAGGGTTACGGCAGTAGCGAATGGTATGGCAATCGCGGTGTGATGAAGCTCACGCTCGGCATCTTGCATGGCACCAGTCATGTAGCAAGCCCTTCAGAAGAATTCCCTCAGGCGACTATCTTCCCACAAGCACAGATCAAAGGCCAGCCGTTTCAATACACCGTCGGATCGAGCTGCGACCATACCGCTAATTTTGACGTACTCCAATCTGCACGGACGACGTATTGGGCTGGTGCCTGGGGTACCATCAACCAGACCGCCAGCCCCGGCTTCGCGCAAGCGGCCGCTACTCAGCCCTCCTGTCCGAAAGAGGAGGACGAGGATTCGCCCCCGCCGGGTGAGGAGGGTGGCTCCGGTCCAAGCGATGGCGGCAGTGGGTCTGGTGGCGATGGTTCCGCGGCTTCAAGCGGGGGCAGCTGGTGCCAGACGACGACGTACAGAGTAGAGGTGTGGAACGGCAGCTACTGGGAATTCGAGGGATACGAGTATGAGACGACGTGCTATTCCAACTGAATTGTCCCCTCATGGAAAAGAGGCTCTCATGAAGTTGTCCCAGCTGTTTCGCAGCGCCGCGTTTGCCGCGGCGCTCCTGGTCGGAGGTTTCGGCGTCTGCGAGGATCTCCGGGCCCAGGCTCCCCCCGGGGCTGCTGCCAGGATTGAGCGCAGCGTGCCGGCTACCATCGTGCTGGTGTCCAACATGGGCTACGGCGGTGCGAACGCCGTCCTCCTGCGGCGTCCCGGCAGCACGGCCGCGGACGTGATCCTGCTGCGAGCCGAGAACGCGACTCCCGAAGTTCTTTCCGAGGCGGTGGTAGGTCTCCTTACGATCCGCAAGGCGCGGGGTGACGAACCGACGGGCGACCCGCAGGTGCTTAGATTGACGGCCACGGAACCCGTACGGAACCTGGCCTGGGCCGCTACCGTGCTGCGCAGGCTCGCGGCGGTGGAGCCGCGGGAGGTGCAGGGGGTCGGTAGGCACCGCGCACTGGAGATCCTCCTTCCCGCCCAGCAGACGCGCGACTGAGCTCCGGCCGGCAGGCGGATACATCCGACCGCGCGCACAGAGGCCCCGCCCAATCCGGGCAGGGCCTCTTTCGCATGACGTTGGTGATTGGCCGCCTTCGCCCGGCGATCGCAGCACGATGCATCTGCACGCAAACGCGCGCCGAGCGCTACCTGTCCTCCGTCCGGAGTTCCACAGTGAGCCGGCGCAGCATCAGGACGCGCCGTTCCAGCTCGTCCGCATGCTTCTCCGCCAGGTCCGCCACCACCGCCTCCCACCCCTTCGGCGCCGAGCGCGCGTTCGGCCCGCTCATCCGCGCGCGGCGAATCGTGTGCGGGTCCTTCCCGAGCCGCTCGGCCATGTCCGCCGCGGTCACGGGCTGCGTGCCCCAGAGCACGTCTGTCGCCTCTTTGAAGTCCATCGCCGGACTGGTACGTGGTTATTGACAAATCCCCCGTGCGGTACTAGGTTATTTCCACGCAGGGCGAAAAGAAGGCTGGCCGCTCTCCCGCCAAGAAGAACCGACCAGCCTCACACGAACGACCCGAAGGCCGCCCACCGACAACGGTAGCCCTGCCGGGCGGCACGGGTCAAGAGGATTGGAGCCACTATGGTTGTGGAGCACACGGTCCCGCCGAGGTCCACGCTGGAGCAGCAGGCCGGCTACTCGATCCAGAAGCAGGACAAAAGCCGATTCTGGGAGGTCCGGGATGCGGCGGGTGAGTTGGTTTGCCTAACCGTCTACAGGCGGGGGGCGCGGGAGGTGGTCCGCAGGCTCTCTCGCTGAACGAACGGCAGTCGCAACTCCAGAGTTGCGGCTGCCGAGCCCCGTCACGCAGTTGGCGCGCTCTCGCATCTAAGCGTGCGGTCGCGCGGCCAGTTTAGCTTCCGCCCAACCTGCTATTCGTCGGCTGAGTTGGCGTTTACCGAAGCAGACCCGGGTTGACGGTGAGCTGGGTTGGGCACGCACCGGAGAATTTCCGTAGTATGTTACTTTTCACGAAACTCCTACAGTCGCACGGGCCGCGCTGTGCCACCACGCTGGTTGTGTGGTTCCCGCTGGCACCCGACTATGGGAATCGTCTGGTTCGTCAAGCTTCCAAACAGTCGTGCTTACATCTGAGCACAACCTAAACCTTCCACCACCATGTCGAGCAATAGACTGTCCTGTCGCTCATCTGTGTCCACCGTCGCTTCTCCCACATGGATTGGCCGTTGGTAGTTTTCAGGTCGTCCCTGAGTCTTGCGTAGACATCACCGGTGATCCAGAGAGGCGTGTCCGACGACAATGAGCATAGTTTTGCCGCATGGTTTGCGGCTTTCCCAACCCACACGAGATCATTAGCGCCACGGACACCCTCACGAGCCACAAACAAAGAACTTGTGTCAATCCCGATCGTGTGACGCAGTTCGTAAGTGGCTTTAGGATATTGCGCTGTTAGCGCGGGCATAATGATATGGAGCCGCGCATAATTGATTTGGAAGGCTGCCCACGCTGCCGAAGAATTCTTACGCTCTCCCAAGAAAACCGCCATGATGCGATCACCATCGTAGGCGGTGATCTCCCCTCCCCGTTCCTTAATGATTTTCGCGGCGCAGTGCAGATATGTCTTGTAAACTTCTGCCGCAAACTGCGGCTCATAGGAATCAACCAACCCGGTTGAATCCGACAAATCCGCGTAAAGCACAGTTGCTTCGAGTTGCACCGCGTCATTGCCAAGAGCGAGCCGCTCGGGAATGGGCACGGTGGTACCATTTCGCACGCTCCATTGAGACTTGAACGTCTGCGCTACGGTTGAGGCAAGATCTTCGTGAAGCGGCATCGTGATCAACGGGGTCCGAGTGACAGGATTGCCCGCCTGATTTCCTCGCAGGCCGGGGCAATCCGAGCGGATAGTGTATCCGAACCGCCCGGTTTGTAGGTAATTGGTGTAATCCCAACAAGATCAGACGGAAGCTTCAGATCAGCACCGCGCTCGATCAGCATAAACGTCCTACCACGGCCCAAGGCTCCGGCGAATAAGCCGAGTTCGAAGATCACGTTGTCGCGAGGACCAGCACGGCGACGGCCACGACTCGAGATCGTATCGTCCGGAGACAGGACTACGACGGCAAAGTCGGTTTGAACCAATTGCGCCTCAAGTGAGTCCAAGGCTGTTTGGGACGCCCCAAACACCGCATTTGTCCAGGTTGTTACGATGACTGGGTCATGGTCCAGTTCTACCTGCACGGCCCGCGCAATGGGAAGAGCCTCCACGGAGCATCCAATAAACAGACCGGAGGGCCCTCTCCGTGGCCGAACGTATTGATCTCTCTCGCGCAGCCGTTCAGCGAGCGTAGTCGCCACCGCATGCCATACTCTCGGGTTCGCATCCGCGACGTGCAGGAACTGCACGTCACTTAGCTCCAAGGCAACAGTCGGCTCAACCGCAATTACCGATGCAGACCGCGGTGCCGCGGGATCGATCGCAGCCATCTCACCCACGTGCTCGCCTGCCCGCCGGAGGGCGACCTCGCGTCCGCGAACCCGTATGGACCCCGCGCCCGTGAGGAGAAAGAACACGGAGTTGTCGTCACCATCCTCGGAGACGACATGGGCCCCAGCGGCAAAGAAGCGTAGCGTACCCGTCCGGGCGAACTGCTCAGCGATGGCAGTGTCACTGTGCACGAGTCGCTGACGGCGGAGGGCATCCACCAGACGGGCAAAACCCGCAGGACCTTCAAAACGAGATAGCATTCCACTCGGTGCGGAGGCGAGTATGTTAGTTGTGCCTATCCCACTCTGACGCAACCATATAGCCGTTTAACGAACGTCTCGAAATAACGCCCTTTCGAACCGGCGCCCAGGAAACTTTGGTAAACAGAGCGCGAAACGCCCGAATACCAGTACTCGCGCCCCGCTCTGAATCTCACTCCCAACACCCCGCGGTGCTCATCGTACCCAATCGCCGCGATGTTCGACGAGGTCACGGCAACGTAGTTCATCAGACACCCTCCACATCACAGTTTCTGCAATGGGCCCGCGGCTCAGCATAACCACGGGCCTCCATCATCATCCCCCTCACCCGCACTCGGAATACCCGCAGGCGTGGCACTTCTTGCAGCGTTCGGCGCACTCCATCTGCCTGCTGCAGTCGTGGCAGGTGCCGATGAAGGTCTCGGCTCGGCCACGTGGTTCATCAGCGACAGCTGCCGCGGCTCCAGCGTCTCGCTTGGCGTTGCCGCGCTCAGTCCGGCGGTTCGGGATCGCCCGCGAGCGCCGCGCGCATCCGGCGGAGGCGCTTGAGGCGCATCGGATTGGCGCGGGGGCCGCCGTCCTCCTCCAGCTCCCAGGCGATCTCTTTGTCGAGGCGCTTGACGGCGCGAGCTCGGTCGCGGGCGGGGACGTCGGCCGGCGGCAGCAGCGTCAGCAGCTCGGCATGGACCGCCCTCAGCTGGCCGCGCGCCGAACGCCGCATCAGCGGGCAAGCCTCGGCGATCGCCTTCCTGGCGGCCTGGAGATGCCCGGCACGGTCCTGCTTCGTCGCAAGGACGAGATGCGCCTCCGCCCGGCTCAACAGGTCGGCCGCCGGATAGCCGGAGGTTGCGCTTCTCCTCGGATCGTTCAAGTCGATCTCGATGGCGCTATCGAACGCATCGAACGCGTTCCGGACGGCGGGCACGTGCCGCTCGTCGAGCCGCCCGAGCTCGACCCGCGTCTGGCCCAGCGAGCGCCAGGCTCCGCCCGGGTCGTAATCGTAGTCCGACGGTCCGGCCACGATGGCGTGGTTCCAGGCTTCGGCCGCCCGCTCGAGCAGGTCCACCCGGCCGAGCCGCTCGCCGGCATATTGCAGCCGGTTGGCGTAGAACCGGATGTCGCCGGGCCATCGGGACGTCTTTTCGATCCGAAAGCGCGCGTGGATCTCACGATAGGCAGAGAGGATCTCGTCCACCTTTTCATGATCCCCGTCCTGGACCGCCGGATAGAACGGCGGCACCAGCGCCGCCAGTGCCTCGGTGACCTCCCGCCCCCAATTCGGCCGCCCTGCGATCTGGCGCCTGGCGTAATCCAGCACGTCTTCGCCGGGCCGCTGGAGGCCGGTCAGGTCCCACAGCCGAAGGACGGCGCCGACCACGACCTCCCGGGGCGATGGCCGCGATCGCCGCAACGCCGCGGCGCGGCGCTGGTGCAGCCGCTTGTTGCTTGCCACGATCGCCGCCTGCCGAGCCCGGATCTGGCGCGGGGTAAGCGCAACGACGGTGGGCGCCTCCTTCAGCCAGCTCTCCGCCCGGGGGTAAAACCGCTTCGGATCCTCCGACTTGTAAAAGGCGTCGTCGAGATCGTTGATCACATCCGGGATGTCGCCGAACCCATAGCCCTCCATGGTCTTCCGCTTCAGGGCCGGATCGGCGTCGAGAGCGTCCCTGAACCGCCGGAAGATGGCGTGAAGCTCGCTCATGCCCAGCCTTTCGAGCCCCGCCTCAACCGCGTCCAGCACCTCCGGCCTCATCCCGGTATTGCCAGCGTACTGGCCGTGCCCGCCGTTTCTGACCTCCGAAATGTAGGTGCTCGTATCGAAGATCAGCCACGCATCGGGCTGAACCTCCTCCCTGATCAGCCACGCCTCGCCCATGCACCAGCTGCAAAAGCCGACTACCGCGAAGAGCATGGTGTCGGGGTGTCGGGAACGGAGCTCCGCCGGGGTGACCCAGATCTCGGGCGCCAGGAGGCCCTGGAAAGGTTCGTTTTTGCGAAAAAGCGCCACGTCAGTCCTGCTTGTAAAATTGGCCCGGGCTGGCCTTCGCCAGCCCGGGCCAGCCGCTATCCCGCGATCACCCGCACTCCGAGTAGCCGCAGGCGTGGCACTTCTTGCAGCCTTCGGCGAACTCCAGCTGGCTGCTGCAGTCGGGGCAGGTGCCCATGAAGGTCTCGGCCTCGGACGCGTAGTTCATCAGCGACAGCTGCGGCTGCTCCAGCGTCTCGGGAAGCGTCACCACCTCCGTGGCCCCGCCCACCACCTCGGGAATCAACTCCTGCTGGATCCCCGCCTTTTCGCGCTGGTGAAGCCCCAGCGCCTGGGCGATGGCATCGGGCACCGAGAGCACCTTGTTCTCGCCGAAGCCCACCGCGCGGTCGGAGCTGATGCCGCGGAGCTGGCTGTACACGTCCGTCACGGGGATGCCGAAGCGCAGCGCCAGCGAGATCAGCCGGCCGATGGCCTCCACGTCGGCCATGGCGACCGAGCCCGCCTTGCCCAGCGTGGCGAACACCTCGAACTCGTGCCCCTCGCGGTCCTCGTTGATGGTGACGAACACGTCGCCCAGCGGCGAGTTCATCTTGCGCGTGGTGCCCTTGAGCACGTTGGGCCGCTTGCGCTTGTGCCGGCGCGCCTGGGTGGCCACCTGCTCGGCCTGGCTCAGCTCGCCGCGCAGGCGCGCCATCTCGCGCTCCAGCTTGGCGATGCGCTCGGCCTGCTCCGCCGCCTTCGCGCCGATCTCGGCCGCCTTGGCCACTTCCTCGGCCTGCTGCGCCGGCGTCTTCGTGGCGCCCGTCGACAGCACCTGCCCGTCGCGGGAGCCGTCGCGGTACACCGTCACGCCCTTGGTGCCCAGCGCGAACGCCAGCTCGTAGATCTTGCGGACGTCCTCGACCGTGGCCTCGTTGGGGAAGTTGGTCGTCTTGCTGATGGCGCTGTCGCAGTGCTCCTGGAAGGCCGCCTGCATCCGCACGTGCCACTCGGGGGTGATGTCGTGCGCGGTGGAGAACGCGCGCTGCACCGACTCGGGCACCTCGGCGAAGTGGATGTGCCCCTCGCGGGCGATGCGCTCCATCAGCTCGGCGCTGTACCAGCCGCCGTCCTTGGCCGCCTTGACGAAATCCTCGTTGACGTCGGGCATCAGCGAGCCGGCCTGGTTGCGCATGAAGGCCACGGCGAACAGCGGCTCGATGCCCGACGAGCAGCCGGCGAAGATGGAGATGGTGCCCGTGGGCGCCACCGTCGTCACGTTGCAGTTGCGCAGCTTGCGCACGGGGCGGATGCGCTCGCCGTTGGGCGCGCGCGCGGCCGTCTCGTCCGGCCCCCAGATGCTCTTTTCCCACTCGGGGAAGGCGCCGCGCTTTTCGGCCAGCGTCTCAGACGCCTTCTTGCTCTCCTCGTCCAGGAACTCCATCACCCGCCGGCCCACTTCCACGCCGTCGGGGCTGTTGTAGGGGATGCCCAGGCGCACCAGCAGGTCGGCGAAGCCCATGACGCCCAGCCCGATGCGGCGGATGCGGTTGGCCAGGTCGGTGATTTCGGGCAGCGGGTACTGGTTGGCGTCGATGACGTTGTCCAGGAAGTGCGTGGCCAGGCGCGTCACCCGGCGATACTCCTTCCAGTCGATGCGCTCGTACCAGTCGGCGGTGGCGGGCACGTCGTCGCGCACGAAGGCGCCCACGTTCACCGAGCCCAGGTTGCACACGTCGTACGGCAGCAGGGGCTGCTCGCCGCAGGGGTTGGTGGCCTCGTACGCGCCCAGGTGCGGCACCGGGTTGTAGAAGTTCGCCCGGTCGATGAAGAACACCCCCGGCTCGCCGGTGCGCCACGCATTCTGGACGATCTTGTCGAAGATCTGCCGCGCGTCCTTCTTGCCGGCGAGCTCGCCCGTGCGCGGGTTCACCAGGTCGTACTCCTCGCCCTTGTCCACCGCGCGCATGAAGGCGTCGGTGATGGCGACGGAGATGTTGAAGTTGGTGATCTTGGTGATGTCCTGCTTGCAGTCGATGAACTCTTCGACGTTGGGATGGTCCACGCGCAGGATGCCCATGTTGGCGCCGCGGCGCGTGCCGCCCTGCTTCACCACCTCGGTGGACGCATCGTACAGCGACATGAAGCTGATGGGCCCGCTGGCCACGCCCGTGGTGCTGCGGACGATGTCGCCCGTGGGGCGGATGCGGCTGAACGAGAAGCCGGTGCCGCCGCCGGACTGGTGCACCATGGCCATGGAGCGCAGGGTGTCGTACACGCCGCTCTGGCCGTTGCTGAGCGAATCGTCCACGGGCAGCACGAAGCAGGCGCTCAGCTGGCCGAGCGGGCGGCCGGCGTTCATGAGCGTGGGCGAGTTGGGCTCGAACAGGCGGCGCGTCATCAGCAGGTAGAACTCGCGGGCGAGCGCGTTCACCTGCTCGGTGCCGGCGCCGTAGCGGGCGTCGGCGCTGGCGATGGTGTGCGCCACGCGCCAGAACATCTCCTCCGGCTCCTCGACGGGCTTGCCGTTGTCGTCCTTGCGCAGGTAGCGCTTGGCCAGGACGATGCGCGCGTTGTCGGACAGGTCGGCGAGGGGCAGGTCGATGCCCGGGGCGGTGGGGGCGGCGGAGGGAGGGGTCATTCGTGGCACTCCTGGGCTGCGTTGGCGGTGGTCGATGGCGGCGAACACGAGCTACTTCAAGGGCTTTGGACGTGACTCCGGACGGGCCGGTCACCAGACCCGTGCGACACCACATCTAGCGTGTGTCAGAGGATACACCCCTACATCTAGTGGGTCAAGGGGTTTGTTTGCGCTGGCAAAGTGTGTACCGCGGGCGTCAGCGGCAGGTGTTTGGGGCGATGATCAAGGCGGGGTGCGGGCGATCGCGGAAGGGCTGGACGAACAGGTTTACGATGCGGACGGGGTTCCCCCTCCCCCGGCCCCTCCCCCGGCAAACTGCGCCGGGAGAGGGGGGCAACTTCGAGCCGGGTTCGACAGGGTGCCTCGCATGCGGCGGCGGGCCCCTCCCCCGGCCCCTCCCCCGGCAAACTGCGCCAGGAGAGGGGAGCAACTTCGAGCCGGGGTTCGACAGGGTGCCTCGCATGCCGCGGGAGCCCCCTCTCCCCGGCCCTCTCCCCCGCTTCGCAGGGGAGAGGGAGAATTCGAGCGCGCTTTGGCTGGCCCCCCGCACTCGACTGGCTCCCTTCCCCCGCGCAGTTTGCGGGGGAAGGGCTGGGGATGGGGGGCGGCCGCGGACGCGCCGGGCCCCGCCTCCGCGCACCCAAGCCCCGAAGTGTACCCCCTCTCCCACGCTGTTTGTGGGAGAGGGTGGACGCGTGTCGGCGCGGCCGGGGGAGGGCAGTCCGCGAAGGCGGACTTTGGGCCCTCGTTGCCGCGACTTCAGTCGCCCCAGCAGGGCCGGGGGCGCCCACGGAGAGACGCGGAAGATACCCCATTCGGAGGCCCCCGTCAGTCCCCCGCGTGAAAGGGGCCAGACCGGCAACGCCGTCCTGGCCCCCATCCAACGAGTGGCCTGACGCCCCGGAGAGCGCCAGGCCCGGTTCGCGACGCTCCCGTCAGGGCATGTCGTCGGCCGGGTGGTGGTTCTTGTCCTCGGCCGGACGCTTTTCGTACATGCTCTCGTCGTCGATGTAGTCGGCGCCGGCGGTGGGCGGAACGACGTCCTGGCCGTGCGCGTTGGCCGGCAGCGCGGGCACCGGCGTCGGCGACTGCATGGAACCCTGCACCTGCGCGCCCCGATCGTTCTCCGTCACGTGGGGCGGGTGCACCTGCGAGTGGGCTGCGCCGCCGATCTCCTTGCGCGGGCCTGGGCCGGCCGTCCGCTCCGTGGTCATGCGCCGACTCCCTCGTCGCGCGGGTCGGTGTTGCCGCGCGCCTCGCGCTCCTTGCCCTCTTCCGCCACGTCGCTGTCCTCGCCCACGGGGCGGCCGGCGCGCGCGTGCACCGAGGGCGCCGGGTGCGCCGGGTTGAACGGAATGCCCGACGAGGCGGCCTGCTGCGCCATCGCGTGCTTGTCGGCCGCGGTGGTCTCGTCCTGCGCCCCCTGGCCGTGGCCCACCTGGGGCAGGGTCTTGTAGTCGGTCGCGCCCGCTTCGCGCGGGTCGATGTTGTGCTGGTCGGGTCGCTTGCCTGCCATGGCGTCTCTCCTCGGGTCGGGTTGAGCCTGCCCTGCCTTTCACGTTCCATGCCGGACGGGCGCCCACGGACGGCCTTTCGCACCGGCGGGTATCTCCGCAGATTGGCTGGACGTTCGTTCCAGCGCCGCCCCGTTTCCGGGGCGGCCCGGCGTGCCCCGTGCCCCGAAGTGCCCGATGAAACCCACTCTCCTCCGGCGGCCCCTCGCGCTGGCCGCCGCCGTGGCCGCCTTCGCGGCGCCCGCGGCCGCGCAGGACGGCTACCTAATGCCGCCCGCCCCCATCCCGGCCATCATCGATGCGCAGCCTACGCCCGCGGTGCTAGTGGGGCGCGACCGGCAGACGCTGGCGCTGCTGGGCCGCGAAGGGCTGCCCAGCATCGCCACCATGGCCGAGCCGGAGCTGCGGTTGGGCGGCTTCCGCATCAGCCCGCGCACCAACGGCATCAGCGCCACCCGCGCGTCGTACAGCACCGGCATCACCTTTCAGGACCTGGCGACGGGACGCTCGCGCGCCGTGCAGCTTCCGGCGGGGGCGCGCGTTTCCTATCCCCAGTGGTCGCCGGATGGGCGGTCGCTGGCGTTCGTGAACGTGGTGGGCAACGGGCTTGAGCTGTGGGTGGCCGAGGTGGCCACCGGCCAGGCGCGCCGGCTGATGGGCGCCGAGCTGAACGCCACCATCGGCTCGCCCTTCCGCTGGCTTCCCGACAACTCGGGGCTGATCGTGGCGCGCGTGGTGCCCACCCGCGGCGAGCCGCCGCGCGCGTCCGAGGTGCCCGGCGCGCCCATCGTGCAGGAGAACGCCGGGCGCACGGCGCCGGTGCGCACCTACCAGGACCTGCTGCAGAACCCATCCGACGAGCGGCTGTTCGAGTACTACTTCACCGCGCAGCTCAGCCGCGTTCCGGTGGCGGGCGGCGCCCCGGCCGACGTGGGGCAGCCGGGGATCTTCTTCGGCTTCGGCCCCTCGCCCGACGGACGATTCCTGCTGGTGCGCCGCGTGAAGCGCCCCTTCAGCTACATCGTACCCGCGTCCAACTTTCCCACGGAGACGGCGGTGTGGGACATGTCGGGGCGCCAGGTGAAGCTGGTGGCCGACATCCCGCTGACCGACGACCTGCCCTCCTCGTTCGACGCGGTGCCCGTGGGCCCGCGCAGCGTGGAGTGGCGGTCCGACGCGCCGGCCACGCTGGTGTGGGCCGAGGCGCAGGACGGGGGCGATCCGCGGCGGCAGGCGGCGGTGCGCGACCGGGTGTTCGCGCTCGATGCGCCGTTCACGGCCCAGCCCACGCGCATCATGGACCTGGAGCACCGCTTCGCCGGCATCTGGTGGGGGCGGCCGGACCTGGCCATCGCCACCTCGCGCTGGTGGAACACGCGGTGGGAGCGCCGCTACGCCATCAACCCCTCGGCCCCGGCCACCGCGCCGCGCCTTCTCGTAGACCGCGGCTACCAGGACCGCTACGGCGATCCCGGCTCGCCCCTGTTCACGGTGACCCCCAGCGGGCACACGGTGATGCAGTTCACGGCCGACGGGCGCGGCATCTTCCTTACGTCGGCGGGCGCCTCGGAGCGCGGCGACTACCCGTTCCTGGACGTGATGGACGTGGGGACGGGGCAGAGCCGGCGGCTGTGGCGGGCGGCGGACCCGTACTTCGAGTCCGTCGTCGCCGTGCTGCGGCCGGATGGAAGCCAGGTGCTCACCCGGCGCGAAAGCCTGACGGAGCCGCCCAACTACTTCGTGCGCACGCTGCCGAACGGGCGCGCGCGGGCGGTGACCAACTTTCCGGATCCCGCGCCGCAGCTGGCCGGCATCCAGCGGCAGCTGGTCACCTACACCCGCGCCGACGGGGTAAAGCTGAGCGGCACGCTGTACCTGCCGCCCGGCTACGACGCGCGGCGCGACGGCCGGCTGCCCCTGCTGATGTGGGCGTACCCCGCGGAGTTCCGCGACGCGGCGTCGGCGGGGCAGGTGCAGGACTCGCCCAACCGCTTTTCGCGCCCGGGGGGCATCAGCCACCTCTTCGTGCTGCTGGCCGGGTACGCGGTGCTCGACAACCCGTCCATGCCCATCGTGGGCGAGGGCCAGGCCGAGCCCAACGACACGTACCTGGAGCAGCTGGTGGCCAGCGCGCAGGCGGCGGTGGACAAGGTGGTGGAGCTGGGCGTGGCCGACCGCGAGCGCATCGCCATCGGCGGGCACTCGTACGGGGCCTTCATGACGGCCAACCTGCTGGCGCACAGCGACCTGTTCCGCGCCGGCATCGCGCGGTCGGGCGCCTACAACCGCACGCTGACGCCCTTCGGATTCCAGGCGGAGCAGCGCACGTACTGGGAGGCTACGGACACGTACACGCGGATGAGCCCGTTCACCTACGCCAACAAGGTGAACGAGCCCATCCTGCTGATCCACGGCGCCAACGACGACAACAGCGGCACCTTTCCCATCCAGAGCGAGCGCTTCTACGCCGCGCTCAAGGGGCACGGCGCCACGGTTCGCTACGTGGTGCTGCCGCTGGAGGCGCACGGCTACCGCGCCCGCGAAAGCACGCTGCACACCATCGCCGAGACCATCAACTGGCTGGACCGGTACGTGAAGCGCGCCGAGCCGCGGGGGGCGACGGCGACGCCGGCCTCGCGGTGAGGGGCAGCGAGTGCGTGAGTGCGTGAGTGCGTGAGTGCGTGAGTGCGTGAGTGCGTGAGGGGATGCGATGGCGGCGGACTGGTTCGGTCCGCCGCCATCGTTTTTCCTGGCGTTTCGACCCGCTTCGGCGCATGCCTCGGGAGGCCCCTCCCCCGGCCCCTCCCCGCATGCTGCGCATGCGGAGAGGGGAGAATTCGATTGCGCTTCGGCTGGCCCTGCGCGCACGACTTCGCATGCAGTCCGCGAAGGCGGACTTCGGGCCGTCGTTGCCGCGACTTCAGTCGCCCCAGGAGGAGCCGGCGCGTCCGCGGCCGCCCCCCTCTCCCAACCTCTCCCCCGTAAACTGCACGGGGGAGAGGAGCTAATTCCGTGTGAGCCGTGGCAGTCGAGCCCTCACCCGGATGGTACCGGCCGGATGGCACCGGACTGGCTCCCTTCCCCCGCGGGGTTTGCGGGGGAAGGGCTGGGGATGGGGGGCGCCCGCCAGAGCACCGGGGCTCGCCTCGACGCGCCTCATCCCCGCGGGCCGGTGCGGTGCACTTGGGCCCCAGGATGACAGGTTCGCCGCTACTTCAGTGGCTCCGGCCCCCGCCACGTCACAATTGGGCGCGCTGAACCGTTGTTTCCGCGCCTTCCCGTCGGCGAGCGTCCCGTTCACCGTTCATCGAGAGGTTTCCCGTGATCGAGCGCATTTTCATCCTGTGCCTTGGCGCCGCGGCCATGGTGGCTCCCGCGGTGGCGGCCCAGCAGCCCTTTCCCGTGTCGGTGGACGCCAGCCTGAGCGTGCGGACGGGCAGCGGCGGCTCCTACGTGAACCGTGGCGGGGCGGCCGCCGACCTGGTGGTGGGGGTGAACCTGGGCCGGTCCGGCACGGGAACCCTCGTGGGCGCGGTAACCGCCGGGGCGCAGTCGTCCATGGGCGGCGACCTGATGTGCGTGATGGACCGCGAAGGCGGATGCTTCGACACCTTCCCGGTGCTGCTTTCCGTGGGTGCCCTCGCAGGCGTCTCACGATCCTGGTCGTCGGGAGCCACCACCCGCGTGCTGGCGGGGCCGGAGTACTTTCGCGGGGAAAACGAGGGCGGCGCGCTGGGGCTGCAGGGACGGCTGGACGCGTCGACGCCCCTCATCCTGCACACGGCACTGGTCCTTTCGCTGCGCGGCGCGGTGATCCCCCGCTTTCGGGGCGACATGCTGGGCACCACCTCCATCGGGCTGGGGCTGCGGATCCAGTAGCGCAGCCCGGCGCGCGGTCCATCGCCCGCGTTTCGTTACCCATCGATGTGATGAACTACAGGAGATGTAAGATGCTGCGCGGCAGATTTCTGATTGCGATGTTGATTGCCCTGGCGGCCACGCTGGCGGGCTGCGGCGACCCCGCCGGGAGCGACGGCATCACGGGCGAATACACCTTGCGCACCGTGAACGGCACCGCGGTTCCCGCGACGCTGGACCCCATGACCAGCATCCAGGCGGGGAGCCTGGAGCTGCGCCGCGGTGGCCGCTTTTCCTTCACGATCGAATCGTCCGTTCCCGGCTCGGGACCCATCCCCGATCGCCGCGTGACGACGGAAGAGGGCACCTACACCTCGAGCGGCAGCACCATCTCCCTGTTCTACGAGGATGTGGATGCCAACGCGGTGCCCGTGACCGGGGTGGTGAGCGGCAACACGCTGACGCTGGCCATGCCCTTCGGCGGGGCGTGGGTGTTCGTGCGCTGATCCCACGCACTCACGCACTCACGCACTCCAGCACGCGAAACGGCCCGCTTCCCCGGGGGGGAGGCGGGCCGTGGCGCGTCAAAGGTAGGGCTCGTCGCGCGGCGGGTGCAGGTTGCGCGGCGCGATCCACTGGCGAAGGCACCGGCGGCACCATCGGCGCCGCAGCTTCACCACGCTCAGCAGCGTGTCGAGCGCGCCGTACGCTTCCGTGCGCATGGTCTCGCTGCGGCACGCGGGGCAGGTGCGGCTGGTCGCGAACCCGCGCAGCTTGAAGAGGTTGCCGTGCATTCCACCAAATCGCTTAAATCAGCCGCCCTGGATGACGGCGTGCCTGAGCCTGCGCCCGGGGCGCCACCAGAGGGCGCGCACCTGCACCGGCTGCCCCACGCGGGGCGCGCCGCCGTAGATGGGCACCGTGCCCACGTGCTCGCCGGCCTCGTCGCTCAATCGTGCTCCGGACCGGGAGATGGCCGTCACCATGAACGTGTAGCGGTGAAAGCACTTCACCTTCTGCCAGTCGCGGCAGCGGACGCCGGGCCGGTAGGGGCTGTCGGCGCGCTTGGAGACGATGCCCTCCAGCCCCGCCGCCTTCGCCGCCCGGTACAGCGCCGCCCCGCCGCCGGCGAGGTGGTCCGTGTACCGCACCACCCGCGATTTCCGCACCAGCTGGGCCGCAATCCGTTTACGGGTGAGCAGGTCTGCACCCATCAGCGATCGCCCGCCCGCGTACAGCGCGTCGAACACCTGGTACACCAGCGGCAGCGCGCCGCGGCCCCCGCCGATGGACCGCCGCAGCGCCTCGAAGTCCGGCACGCCGTCCGGTCCGATGGCCACCAGCTCGCCGTCCAGGTACGCGTCGCCCGTTTCCAGCGCCTCCACCGCCGCGGCGATGCCGGGCAGGGCCAGCGTCCAGTCGTTGCCCGGGCGGGTGAACAGGCGGGCGCGGCCGTGCTCCACCCGGCAGAGCAGGCGGTAGCCATCGTACTTCACCTCGTGGATCCAGCGGTCCCCTTCCGGGGGTTCCCTGGACGGCGTGAGCAGCTGCGGCTCGATGCGGATCGGGAGCATGGGCCGTAGTACGCCGAAAGCCCGCTCCGGTTCGGCCACCGGGCGGACGTTTCGGGGCATACGATTTTCAGCTGACCTAATATTCGGGACGAGGACTAGCTCCGGCGCAAATCAGTCCTCGACTGCTTCCGTGGTATGTCTACGTAGAACCCAGCGCTTGGTGCCAGGATCCTGCCGAGCCACGCCCTCCTGCTCCAGCATCGACAGAAGAGTTCGGGAGATGTGGCCTTCATGTCCGGCGTGGCCTGAATAGATCCCGAGCGACCGACCGACCTGCGCGTTGCTAAGCCCTCCGTCAGGAACGTTCTGGAGCAATTCGAACACAGCCGCCTTGAGCTGCGCCATTCCAATTTGTGCCCTCTGGTACGGTAACATCTGACCTAATCCTCCGAAACAAGCGGGAATGAGAAACCTGCACGACGTGAAGCGAAGCTGTTGCTGTGTGCCCTTGAAATCGTCCTGTTCGCCTGACCGCGCAGGTTTTCGGTGCAAGCGGGCACTAATCCAGTGCTACCCCCGAGAGAGTTGCAGCTTCGCGGAATCCTGAGGGCTATCAGGTCCCGGTCGCAAGTAGCTCGTGGCCTGCGAAGCAATTCGCGAGTCGCGAAGGCCATATTTGGGCCTTGGGGCTAGAGGCGATATCTTGCTGCACGTCCATCCCTGTGCTCCAGGGATAGCTTGAACTCACTGCGGATGTCAACACCATTGAGGGAAGCACAGCCGGACCTTCCGAGCGAGTTGGACCGAGGGTCTCAGGACCCACCTCGTACATTCATCGACCTATTCGCAGGGTGCGGCGGCTTCTCTCTCGGCCTGATGAATGCCGGATGGAAGGGGCTGTTCGCCATCGAGAAAAGTCCTCTTGCATTCGAGACCCTCAAGCACAACCTCGTCCTCGCGGAAGAGCGTGGGCGGTTCGACTGGCCACAGTGGCTGCCTACCGAGCCACATGAGATCGGGAGTTTCGTAAAGCGATACCGGAAGCAGTTGAAGACGCTCCAGGGCGAGGTAGATCTCGTGGTCGGCGGGCCACCTTGCCAAGGGTTTTCGTTTGCCGGACAGCGACGAGGGGGCGACGAGCGGAATGAACTATTCATGCGGTATATCGCCGTAGTGTCTCTCATCCAGCCGAAGTATCTCCTGCTAGAGAATGTGGCTGGGATCCAGGTTGCGCATGGAAAAAAGGAGCGTGCCGACAATCCACGCCGAGGCCGACCGCGGAAGCCATTCTCGGAAAAAATCCGATCTGCGCTGGAACGCCAGGGATACGAGGTGCGCTCGGCTGTGTTGCGCGCCTCTCAGTTTGGCGTAGCGCAGCATCGACCGCGGTTCATCATTGTCGGAGTGCGTCGAGATCTGCTCGCTCGCCCGGAAGCCTTTGACCCGTTCGAAATGCTCGCCGGGATCCGCGGGGCGTTTCTCGAACGAAAGGGAATCCCGACGGATCGCCCAATTAGCGCAGGCGAGGCACTCTCGGACTTGATGGTAGACCTGAATGGAAAGCGCGTCAGTACGGAAACACCTGGCTTTTGTGAGATTGATTACAAGGGTCCCCTGACTCCGTATCAGAAACTACTCAACGGCGGAGGCATCCAACCGAACAGCCTCAGGCTGGCTAACCACCGGCCAGACACCATCGAGCGGTTCAAAGAAATCCTTGAAACTTGTCGAAAGGGCGTCGGGCTGTCTGTGACGGACCGGGAGAGGCTTGGCTTAAAAAAACATCATACCGTCGTTCTTGACCAGGACGAGCCGTCGCACACGTTAACAACCTTACCCGACGACCTGTTGCACTACATGGAGCCGCGCATCCTCACGGTTCGCGAGTACGCGCGCCTGCAATCCTTCCCCGATTGGTTCGAGTTCCGGGGCAAGTACACAACGGGAGGTAAAGCACGTAAGCAGGAGGCGCCACGGTATACACAGGTGGGGAACGCAGTTCCACCGCTGCTTGCGGAGTGCTTGGGAGAGCTTATCGAGCAAATCGACAACCAGCGAGTTGGGGCCGACCCGGGGCTTGAATCACCAAGAGAATCCTAGCGTTTACGAGCAAGGGCTCGCGGCAGTCACGGTGGTGAGTTTAGAACACGCAGCCGCTGAATGTCGGGAGCGGCGCTCGCGACCCACGACTATTCGTCACCGGGCAGTGTGACCCATTTTCACCTAAGGCGCCACTGGCGGCACATCCAGTTAGACTGTATCGTTCGATAACATCATGTTTACGCGGGCCGAGCAGCGCTCTGTAGTTCTCCAGATTCTTAGTTCGGCTCCATCGCTTCGCTTCGACACAGAATACCGTGACACTCGTAGCCGTTCCTTCCCTCCGTCCCGGCTCGCCCCCCGGCACCGGAGAGGTCGCGCCATTTCCCGCAGAGCTACGCGAGTGGGCTGGCCATCGGTCAGGAGGTGTGCGACGGCTCTTCCACCGGAGCAGCGGTCGTCCGGCCGGCGCCCTTGTCGAAACGGCACTGCTCCATCGGTTACGCAACTGGGCTGCAGCTGTCGCGGCTGGAACTCCGCAAACCCCGCGTGTGATTCTGCTAGTTGGGGGTCCGGGCAACGGGAAGACCGAGGCAGTAGAGGAAACGCTCCGGGCATTAGAGTCGGCGCTCGGAATGCCAGGGGAGTTGGAAGCCCAGCTCAGGACTCTCTTCTCACCCACCGACGGGTCGGTCGTACCACGGCGTGTGGACGTTGACCTCCCGTGGATCACCGGTTTCACGCACCCGGTCGTGCTCACGTTGGTGCAGGACGCCTCGGTTGGCGACCCGAGTCAGCCAGGGCAAAGCGCGGCTACACTCCTCGCGCTTGACCTGGAAGCAGCGCAAGCCGCAGGGCCGGGCCAGCTCTACCTTGCATGCATAAACCGCGGCGTGCTTGATGATGCTTCGATCGTCGCCGCGGAGCAGGGACGACACGGCACCCGGGCTCTCCTGGACGCTGTCGCTCGGGCGGTAAGCTTGAGCCCGAGTGCTACCTCGTGCTGGCCTTTGGCTGGGTACCTCGACGTGGCAATCTGGCCGATGGACGTCGAGTCGCTGCTTGAGCGCCCCTCTACCGAGATTGTGTCTTCGCCTGCAGCCCAAGTGCTCCAACTCGCTACTGCGGCTGAAAAGTGGCCCGCGGCCGGAACCTGTGCCGCAGGGGAGCGGTGCCCATTCTGTCGCAGTCGCGCGCTGCTCGCAGGCGAACCGCACCGCGGAGCGCTTCTCAGAATTCTGCGTTGGTATGAGCTTGCAACGGGGAAGCGGTGGAGCTTTCGTGATCTCTTCTCTCTAACATCGTTCTTGCTGGCGGGCGCTCCCGAGCACGATGCGAGCACCGACAGCAGCCCTTGCGAGTGGGCAGCAAAGCTTTGGGCTATCAGTCAAAAAACATTAGGGAAGGTTAACCCAACGGCGTTCGCCGCACCATTTGTGTTGATGGGAGCGCAGTACCAACACGTTATATTCTCCCGGTGGCCGCGACTCAAACGCGCTGGGATCATGAAGGAGTTGCGTGAGCTAAAGCTGCATACCCACGTGCCACTTCTCAGGCTCCATTATTTTCTCACCTTGTCGCATGATGTAGCGATACCGGCAACGCTCAAGTCACAGCTTGATCAACTGTGTGACACGTTAGACCCAGCTGAAGCTGATCCCGACCTGGAGGTGGATGTCAGCGCCAAGACCCGCATCGCGTTGCGTGACGTTGATGCACGGTTCAGCCACTCCGTACGGGATGCGCTGCAATTCATACGAAAATACCAAGTCCTCTCCCGCATTGAAATCGATGTGCTTGAATTGTTGGCGGATTGTGACGATACGCTCGGCGCAGCGGAAAACCGGCGGCACAAGCCGGCAGTTGCCGCACGGCTTCAGGCGGTAGTCCGTGATATCAGTTGCCGGATAGTCCGGAGAAATCTCGGTGCCCGGACTGGAGTCGTTCGTGATGTGAAGACGTTGCATGACTTCGAGCAGGTGGTGCAAGGCGATCCGGGGTTGATGTACCAGTCGGCCAAACAAGTCCAAGGCCTGCTCAACATTGGTGAGCATTTTATTACGACGCTCAACACTACTTTCGGGGAGCCGCTTCCCCCCCAAGCCCGTCGCGTGGTCTTGAAAACACCCAAGCAGAAAGTCCGGTCCGTAGCGGCCGCAAACACCGGGCGACCCACCGCTGACCTGAAATTCCTGGAGGTGGGTCCAAAGGCAGCGGCACAGCACATCCCGCTGACATACGAATTGTTTCGGGCGGTTCAGGAACTACAAGCAGGGATGGTCACTGCCTCGCTACCAGGCACCGTGGTCGCGGCGCTCGATGCTGCGCGCGCACGTTTAGCTGGTCACATCGTTCGAGACGAGGTCGAGTTGGACGGCGCAGAAATCCGGATCGGCGTGCGAGACGAGGTCATCGTGAGGGAGATGCAGCAGTTCTTGGTCAGGAAGGGTGGAGCGGAATGACTGTAAATTCATTTCGACAGGCACCTTGGGCGTCGTCACACAAGGCTTATGAGGACCGTTCGGCATTCAACATCCGCCCGGCGCCGGAGTTCGCCACGGCGGAGGTAGTCGTCGCATCGACATACCGGGCATCAGGCTTCGGTACACACGCCGAGAGTTCGGTCCCTGCTGCCGGCCGAGCGTTCGACAAAGCAGCAAACATCCAAACGAAGGGGCCGGGAGCGCACCTTAGCGTTGGCTTCTGGCGCACCGTTCTAAACTCCGCGTTAGAGAGCCCAAAGCAGCAGAACCAATCTGCAAAGCGGTTCCTTCAACTGTGCCCCATGGTTCCAGATGTCGCATTGTACTCAGGCTCAGCCCGTCTCAGTGCGAACCCCTGGAACCCTGGCCAGCTCGTAGAACGTGTAATTCGGCTTGGCTCTCCGACCGCCGAGGCTGCCCAGCGGCTTTGGGCCGACCTGTACAAGGGCCTGTCAGTGGGAGCGGAGGATGATATTTGGGCGCGCTGGCTCCAGGCCGAGATGGAACGTCGGCGAACGCCCGGCACAGAGTGGAAGCCAACTCTCCTGCGTGATATGCCAACGCTTCCGGATAGTGACAAGGCGGGGCTCCACCTCCCGGCAATGCAACTCGCACGGGACCTTTCGGCTGTTCTCCAGGCCAAGCACTGCATGACTCGTCGGCAGTGGTTGAGCCTCTTGGAAGCAGTCCTACGGCTCGGCACCGTCGCCCACGTATTGTGGCTGTGCGATGTTAATGACCGGCTATGGCGGGCAGTGCGGACAGTGTTAGAGGGCGCCCCCCCGCCAGACGAGGAGCATGTTCGTACAGGTATCATTGAGAATACGACGACGCACCTGGTACACGGCGCTCCCGCGTTGCCCATCGTACGCGACCTCGCGTCGCGGTACCTCAGCGCCCGACTCGGTCTTAACTTGTTGCTTTGGCATCTCGAGGAAGCAGGGCACGGAATTAACAGCCTCTTGTCTGCAGCCGACCTCGCAGCCTTCCTCAGGGTAGTTGGCGAGCGGCGGCAAGAACTACTCGATGCCGATATCCTTGGTGTACTGGCCACCATGCGGGACGAACACGCCCGGACCATCGCGTGCAAGCGAGGCATCGGCTCGAATATCGTGGAATTCTGCCGTTACGTGCTCGGACAACGCCAAGCAGCCGACGAAAACCTCAGGGGATTCGATCAAGGCTATGAGTTAAAGAAACGCGCCGATTACGCCTCTGCCCCGTGGGTCGTATCCCTAGGGCCGGTAGCAGTGCTCGCTTTTGTCCATTGCTGCCTTGCCGAGGCAGCCGGTCCTCGTTCCGTACAGCGCCTTTGCGAGCACCTTGCTTGGTATGGAATTGGGGTTGATCGGGACGACATCACGAAAAGTGACCTAGGTAGAAAATTGCGAATGCTTGGCCTTGTCCTCGATAGCCCCGATGCCGAGAGCGGAATGCTGCTCGTCCCCCCGTTCCAGGTGGTGAGGACTGTGACAGGAGAACGCGCGTGAACGTACTTGTTCGTGAGATTGCCGGCTTTATCGAAAACCGGGTGCGTGGTGCCGTACGCACGTTGCAAGACCCGGGCGGCGAACTCCGCAGCATCTTCCATGGACCTCCTTTAGAGTTCCTCGAGCCGGTATTGCAATGTCTAACGCCAACAGGAGGGATAGAGGCAACTCTAGGCGACGGCTCGCAGGTGGTCGTGCCGGTGCTGCTCCCCACCGACCAGCTATCGGACGGCAGCGCCAATCCCTCCGTCGGGAGTTCCGGGTTTTGTGACGCGGACTACCTACTGGATCTCCGAAACCACCCTTCATGCCCTAGGTTTCTTGCACTCGCCGTTCCGGCGCGGCACAGCATCCTCTCGGTCGACCAGGCAACCGACCCGTTCGGGGTGTCCGCGGATAACAACGGTGGCAGCGCCGCGGCGAAGGACTGGTGGGACGACGCTTTCGTGCAGCAGTTGGTGACACGGGCGATCGAGCGGCATTCGGAACACGAATCCGTCGACCGAGAAGGTGCCCACGCACTGTTGGAAAGGGCGGTGCTCGCCGCCGATGAAGGGGATCGCCACGACGCTCAGCGTCAGCAGAGCTGGGCAGCGATCTCCCGCGTGTTGTCGATCGGCACATCCCAAGTGCCATTGGGGAGGTACTGGAGTCTCGCTTGTGGATTTCCTCCACTCGCGGACGGCCGGATCGATGCGAAGGAGCAGGTCCGAGTACTAAACGCGTTGATGTCGTCCATTGTGGATGACGGATATGCGGCAACAGCCGAGCACCTTAAGCGGAACGCCAGCGAAGAGGAACAGGGCGCGATCGACGCGTGCCTGGAACATCTCCAGTCGCGGTGCGACGTATCCCTGGCGTTGGCACGAGCGGCCTCGTTCTACTACGCACCAGGTTCCGGTACCAGCATCCACGATCCACCATCCTGGTGGGCAGTGCTGACTACTGAGCGGCTTGCTGAACTGTTGGAGCAAGAGGGCGGCAAATCCCTCGGAACGCTCGAGCTCCACTGCACGAATACGATCGTTCCCCCCGGTCGCGGCCTCCCCCATGTAGTGGCAGATGCAGTAGAACTCTCTGTTGCCGTGCCCGACGACATAGCTGCGCCAATCGCAGTGACCGTCACTCGCGAGGCCGGGCCTAAATCAAGTCACCGCGAGTGGCAACTCAATGTAGAAGAGAATGCCAGTCTCGTTGATGGTGATGCCCCCAAGCACCGGCAGCCGATCCGTTTTGCCGTTTCTGCCCTTGGTCTAAAGAAAACAGCATTGCGCATCGTTTCCCTTGCCCAGTGGGAGCCGGGGATCGTAATAGGCTGCCGAACCGCCACGAAGCTGAAACTGCCCTCAAAGGCCAAAGCCGGTAACAAGTACACGGTTGAATGCGAGATCGTCGTTACGGGAGAGGGTAGGCACCTACTTGACCTGTATGTCGCCCCGGGTGTCGTTTTGCCCGAGCGAGCCGTAGGGATCGACATCTCTGTTCCCGGTGCCGAGCCGCTCGAAGCGATCGTCTCTGTCTCGGCGCGGGGATTCACTGGCCCTTCAGGGCTGGAAATCGCGGCGACCGCGGAGTGCTATTACGACCTAGATTACTCGCGAGGTGACGGCACAAAGGAACGGCTCCGCCTCCACATTACGTCAGACGACGAGACGCCAAACGATGGTTCCCGAAGCGAATTCGAGCGACTGATCCGCCTGAACCGATTGAAGGACCGACGTGGTGGGTCCGTCGTCCAGGTGGATCGCCAGCATCGAGTAGCTGACCTGCAGGCTTGGGCGCTCGATGCTGCCGACGTCCACCGGTCTTTTTACCCGTTGGTCCTAGCGAGCGACTGCCGCGAGCGCTGGCGGCGGCCAAGCTGGGGACTATCGGAAGACACGATCCTCTCGCGAGGACGGTTCCTGCATGACCCGCGGCCGGCGCCCGACGCGATGTCGCCGCCCCAGGAGTTTATCGACGCCCGGCTAGCGCTCGCGCAACGGATTCGTGGCAATGAAGGGGATGGGCTAATCGAAGAGGCGGAGCTTGGCGCGTGGATGCGAGACGGGGTGTTCGCCGCCCACGTCGACGCGTACGTTCGATCGTACCTGCGTTGGTTAGAAGAGGACCCGGCAACGGCCGTCTGGGCGGACCTGGTGGTGTTCAGCCCACTGGAGGCTGATGGCTGCACGTTGTCCCAGGAACCCGACGCAGTGCTTGTTTCACCTCTCCACCCTGTCAGGATCGGGTGGCATTGCCTTGCACAGCGTGCGCTGTGGGATGCTTGGAGAGCGGACATCCCGTGCCCCGCCGGGAGCATCCTCGACCCAGACGCTGTACCAGACGTCCTCTCCTTGGCGCTCCGAACACCTGGCGGGTTTACTAAACAGGTGACGTTCTTAGCGACGGAGTGCACATCAGATTATTGGTCGGTGCTCTGGAACGGAAGCCGGCTGGATCGACTACCGAATCGATCCGGCACTGCGCCCTTCGACGAGGAACTTGGGCTTCGACTGGGCGGGGTTTCCAGCGGGTTCAGCGTGGCGCAGGTCCGCCGGTCACTAGACGACGTTGCTTCGCTGATGGTTGCGAAGCCAGTGCTCAACGTGGCCGTAGCGAGCAATGCCGGGCACAGCGACGCGTGCAATGATGGGATCATGACGTGGGCGCGCGATAGGTTTTCACTGAACGAGGAAACGCCGCCGTTCACCTCGTTCTTCGGTACACGGCAACTACAGGTCTTTGACCAGCGCCCTCCTGGCGCGCGGCCAGAAGACGCCACAGTGGCGAATCTCACGGAGGACACGTCGGGAGCCGTGAAGTGGTTTGCCCACATACCCCCGGAAGCTAGGCCTGACCTCGGGATTATCGCACAACTCGAAACCTCGAATGCCGCAGCCGAGCCGATGGAACTCGGCTCCCCGCTCGGCCTTGGCGCCCTCATCCGTCATCGAGTCCGGGCCCAACTCGCGGCCGGGTCGGGCGCGTTCTTGAGTGAATCACGAACGGGTGCTGCTGGCCCGGCATCGGGTGACGGTCTCGCTGACGCCGTTATGCGGAGTGTTGCACGCCTCGAGAACCTTCGAGACGAGCGCATGGGCTACACCTTTGCTCCGAGCGTGCAGGTGATCCAGGGGATGTTCGGACAGCGAGCGGAATACGTGGCGGTATCATCATCAGCCGTTGACCCCGCCTGCTTTCTTGGGGGATGGTTGGATGGCGTGTACCTCTGGGATTACGAATTACCGTCGTACTCACATCGTGCGGGCGATACCAACGGTTATTACCTACTCTCTCGCGCCAAGAAGATCGACTGCGAGGCACTTCAGCATCTGCTTGCACGACTGCCCGGATGCGAATCTCTCGAATCGCAGGTCATCACCGATATCCTGCTTGAGGTGGCACGCCGTGGCATCCCGACCGTCCGGGGCCTGTCCTCCGGTGCCTCGGGGGCAGCCGGCGATCTCGGGCTGTTCCTCGCCGGCCGCTTGTTGCAGGACGAGTTCCGGGGTGCGGATTTTGGCCCCAGCATCACACCCGTACTCGCTCGCGATGGTGACGCTCACGAGGTTTCGCTCGTAATTCCAGTCGACCCGTTCCGCGGTTACCTGCTGGACCTGCAGCGGAGCCTTGGGACGGGCCAGTTTCTACGCCCGGATCTCGTAGTTGCGAGCATATCGATTACCGATTCCTCCGTTCGCTGCCGTATCACGCCGATCGAAGTCAAATACCGGCGCGAGGAAGTGATGCATGTGGCGGCGTGCCGAGACGCGCTCTCGCAGGCTGCGGCGTTGTCCGCGTTGCTCAGTAAACTCTGGGAACAAGGGAATATCGCTGGCTCAGTAATTTGGAAGCTCGCTTTCCAGCACCTGCTAGTTTCGATCTTGGACTTTGGATTCCGGGTCTATAGCCAGCAACTTGCGGCAGCAAAGAGCCCTGGTGAGTGGTCGCGTTTACACCACACGGTGATCGC
This sequence comes from Longimicrobium sp., assembly GCF_036388275.1. Taxonomy (NCBI): domain Bacteria; kingdom Pseudomonadati; phylum Gemmatimonadota; class Longimicrobiia; order Longimicrobiales; family Longimicrobiaceae; genus Longimicrobium; species Longimicrobium sp. The sequence continues at coordinate 3,726 of NZ_DASVSF010000091.1, read as the reverse complement.
AGCTATCCTGGGCGACGAAGCGCAAATCCAGGTTGATCCGGTTGGACGGGCCTTGATTTTCGATGCATCTACCTCAAGTCAGCCGCGGGACATAGACGGCGATGGTTTCAAGGAAACCATTGTGTTTAGTGCCGAAGACGCGGGGTGCATGGTTAGCGGACAACCCTCCCTGTTGTACGCGCGGGTCCGCGATGCAATCCAGGACTGGGGACTTCGCCCCACTGCAGCCGCTCCCTCACAGTTTACGGAAGCCTCTGGAGTGCCGGGGTCGGAAACCATACGTGGCCAGGGCACCGATCCCAGGCATCTATCCGAGGTCCCAGCTACGGTGGAAAGCCTGCCACCGGAGAGTGCTCCTCCAGTGCCGCCTTCGAACCAAGATGCCCAGGGCACCGCGGAACAGGTGAAGCAATCGACGCTCGTCGGCAACGCCCCGTCGACGCCGTCTTCTCCGGGCGGGGTACGGGTGTTGGTCGGCTCAACGATCGATGGCTTTACGACGGAACAGAAATTCCTGCGGCCTAGCCTCACCGCACTGAATCAGCTGAACATGGGAGTTGTAGGGGACCTGGGGACCGGAAAAACGCAGCTCGTCAAATCGCTCGTTTACCAGATCTCTCGGTCAGCCGAACTGAACGGGGGCGTGCGACCGCGTTTCCTGATTTTCGACTATAAGAAGGACTACAGTTCCCCCGATTTCGTTGACGCTGTAGGTGCGCGGGTTGTCACCCCGCATAACTTGCCGCTGAACATGTTTGATATATCAGGGTCCCACGGCGGCGCCGCGCCCTGGCTTGACCGGTTCAAGTTTTTCGCCGACGTGCTGGACAAAATCTATAGCAACGTCGGGCCCGTACAGCGCGAAAACCTGAAGCAAGCAGTCCGTGATTCGTACCAAGGCGCCCAGGCCATAGGAGGCCAGCCGACGATCTACGATGTTTACGATCGATACAAGGCGCATGTCCAAGGGAAGCCGGATGCTCCCATGTCAATCATCGGCGACATGGTTGACATGGAACTGTTCGCGCGGGAAGCCGGCAGCACAACGACATTTGGCCAGTTCCTAGACGGTGTCGTCGTCCTGTCGCTGGACGCGCTCGGTCAGGACGACCGCACGAAAAACATGCTCGTTGCTATTATGCTCAACATGTTCTACGAGCACATGTTGCACATTCCGAAGCGCCCGTACACCGGGACCGATCCACAACTACGCACGATCGACTCGTACCTCCTGGTGGACGAGGCGGATAACATCATGCGTTACGAGTTCGACGTCCTCCGGAAGATCCTCCTGCAGGGTCGTGAATTCGGGGTTGGCGTTATCCTCGCTTCACAATACCTGCGCCATTTCAAAGCTGGGGCGACGGATTACCGAGAGCCGCTCCTGTCCTGGTTCATTCACAAGGTGCCGAACGTGTCACCACAGGAGCTTGCGTCACTCGGTCTAACCGGGAACACGACTCATCTGTCTGACCGAATTCGTCAGCTTGGAAACCACCAGTGCTTGTTCAAGACATTCGATGTTCCCGGGGAAATTGTGCTCGGCACGCCGTTCTATTCCCTGGTCCAAGATGGAATTTCGGTGTCATCTGGAGACCCATCGTTGGCAGCAACATAGCGATACAGCTTTGAATCACGACGTCTCAGTCGCCCGGGTTATGGCATTTCGGCGCAAGCTGTTGGCCTGGTACAACACCGATGGACGGTCGTTCTCGTGGCGATATCCGAATGCTTCGCTATACGAGCGCGTCGTCTCTGAAGCTTTACTTCAGCGAACCACTGCAACGGCAGTTGCAGCATTCCTTCCAAGGTTCTTGGAGCGGTTCCCAACTTGGGGATCGATTGCAGGCACGACGGAGGAGGATTTAGGAAACGAACTCCGCCCACTAGGCCTTTGGAAGCGGCGCGCGGCATCGCTTAAGTTGTTGGCGGAGGAGATTGTTCGACGTGATGAAGCATTTCCGCAGACACGTGACGAGATTGAGAGCCTGCCCGGAGTCGGCCAATACATCGCGAGCGCTGTACTCCTTTTCGCTCATGGCCAGGCCGCCCCGCTCCTGGACACCAACATGGCTCGCGTCCTTGAGCGCTATTTTGGGCCGCGCAAACTCGCTGATATCCGGTACGATCCGTACCTTCAACAACTCGCATTTAGGGTAGTGGAAGGCACAGACACGAAGGAGATAAACTGGGCGATACTCGATCTGGGCTCACTTATCTGCCGCCCGCGCAACCCCCTCTGCGCGCAATGCCCCCTGGCTGAGAGGTGCCAGACCGGGCGAATCATCTTGGGCAGAAGCCCTTTAGATCCCGAGTGGGAGGGAACGGATTAGCTACATCCGTGCAAGGGTAGCGGAGTTCTATCTCTTGTATCCCACAGCCTAGCTATGGGAGCCCGTGTTCGAACAGCAGGCGCTGCCTGCCATCAGAACCACAGAATTGTGATACGTAACGCTGTCGTCGCTGATGACATGGCCGGGATGATGGCACAACATCGAGAGATCCAGCGTTATTCCACCGAGATCACAAAGGGCATGGTGATTCGGGCACACAACGAGGAGGTTGGCCGCGACGTCTGGCCCGTTGTGCGGCTGCCCGAGCGGGCGAATGTGGTGGGCTTCCGAGTACTTGGTTCCATCCGGAAGAAGAAGTGTGTCTCCGCAGATTTGGCATCTGTTGCCGTGAAGTTCTTTCAAAGCACGTGCGAGCCGGCTATCTCTCACGATCCGAGAAGTAACAATTGTCTGACGAGGGGTCGGACTCCCGTCGCGTCCTAGAGAACGTCTGTCGATGGTGATCTCGCCTTGTTTCGTCAAATAACTGCTGTTGCCGTCGAGCAGGCTTGCCAATACCAATATCTCGTCTAGCACGGCTTGAGATATCCTCCGCACGCCATTGCCGAACAGGTTCCGCGGGATCTCCTCAATCGTCAGCCCGTCTCGCTTCCAGGGAACCGGCGATGCGAACCGCTGAAAGTCAGAAATCTCGCAAAACCAGCTGCGGGTTCGCTTTGGTGCGGATTCATCGTTGGCGGGGTCGGGCCATACGCGTCCAATACGTCCGTAGCCAAAGTACTCTGGATGCGCTCTCCGCCTGCCGCCGCTCGCCCGCACGCCTCGGTAATAGACGAACTCCTCGCCCTCCCGCACCATCAGGCGGTATGCGTTCGGAAAATGGTACCTTTGGCCAGTGAGGTCCTGCCAAGCATCGTAGCGCCCGCCGGCAGTACGCTCATTCTCAACGAGGACGAGCGGCATCTTAGGCCAAGATTGATGAAGTTGTAAACACGTTCCGAGACACCGATCGCGTTCGATGCGCCAGAGCTGGCGGCCTGGTGCCGTGAGCGTCCATTAGACGACACAGGTGATACTACGGCCTTGCTGCGAGAGCCGCAATGTGACGCGCGTGGCTGGAAAGGGTACATCAACGGGCTGGAGGCGCATGATGATCTCGGAGCAAACGAACAGTGGCCGCGAGGGGTGCGACCGGAGTAGTCTGCTTGACCGTTCGACCGTTGACGGGAACGGTGTGAGGCAGCAGAGTAAGAGGGCGGACGGACGCGCCGCTGTTGATTTGTCGTAACCGTTCAGTGGGTTGTACAAAACTGTAGACTTTGTTCACATGAGCCACTACATATTGTGGCCCATGAGCATCATAGAGCAGCTGGAGGCGGCTGGTGAAGTCCTCTCGCCCGCAGTGCGCGCGGCGATTCGGGGGCTGGAGGCG
>NZ_DASVSF010000090.1 GCF_036388275.1 Longimicrobium sp. | reverse complement strand
CAGCCGTTCGGGTATTTCACAGCAGCCTGCTCGTTGGATACCGCCGGCGGGATGATGACATCCTCGCCAGGCCGCCAGTTCACCGGCGTCGCCACTGTGTGCTTCGCGGTCAGTTGGCAGGAGTCCAGCAGCCGCAACACCTCGTCAAAGTTACGGCCGGTGGTCATCGGATAGATCAGCATCGCCTTGATCTTCTTGTCCGGGCCGATAACGAACACCGAGCGGACTGTGGCGTTGTCGGCGGCCGTCCGACCCTCGGACGTGGTGCCGGCGCCCTCGGGCAGCATGTCGTACGCGGTCGCCACCTTAACAGGCTGCGGAAAAACCCCTTAACGATTGCTGTTTGCTGAGTTCTTGGCTGCCGAGGCAAGCTGACAGTGAGCCGTGAAGGGCAATTCTGGAAGATTTGGCTGTGCTGGCCTTCGAAATCTACGTTGACGACCATGCAACGAACAGACTCCGGGTGTCTGCTACGCCGTGGCACCCAGCAGCTTCGGCAGCCGGATCAGGTCGTAGGCCGCCGCCGAGAGCGTGAACATCCAGCCGACCCGCGACGTGCCGCGGTAGCGCGTCTTGCGCTGTCCGCCGATCGTCTTCATCCAGCCGAACACCGCCTCGATCCGCTTGCGCACGCGCTGGCTTACCTGGTAGCCCCAGTGACGCGTGGTGCGTTGGTCAATGGCTGAACGGCGGCCGATGTCGTTCTGCGTCACATGCGGAGTGGCATCAAGGCCACGCATGTCGGCAACCAGGTCGGTCGTGTCGTAGGCTTTGTCACAGCCGACCGTGATGCGATGCCGCCCCGGTATCGCGCTGATCATCGCCACCGCCGCCTCGCGCTCGGCCGTGCCGGTCGCATGCGTGGTTGTGGCCTCGATCACCAGGCAGTGGCGGTTCTCGATCACCACATGCCCCATGTGGCATAGCTTCGCCGCCTGGCCCTTGGCTTTCTTGTAGAGCCGCGCATCGGGATCGGTGCTCGAGGCATGCGTCTCATTGCTGCGTGTCTCGCCATGGAAGTCACGCTCGCCGTTGCGCCCCGGACCGGGCGGCTCGCCGCTGCCGTCCCTGGGCCGGAAACTCTTCATCGAGGCCCAGGCCTCGATCAGCGTGCCATCGACCGAGAAGTGATCGCTCGAAAGCAGCCGCCTCACCTGCGGGTCAACCAGGATCGCCCGCAGGAAGCCATGGGCAATGTCGCCTTCCAGCAACCGGTCGCGGTTCTTGGTGAACACCGTCACGTCCCAGATCGGCGCCTCGATCGACAGACCGACGAACCAGCGGAACAAGACGTTGTAGCTCAGTGGCTCCATCAACTGCCGCTCTGAGCGGACCGTAAAGAACGCCTGGAGCAGCAAAGCCCGCAGCAGTTGCTCCGGCGGAACCGACGGCCGTCCGGTTAGCGAGTAGATCTGATCGAAGTCAGGCGACAGACGCTCCAGCGCGGCGTTCACTAGTGGGCGGATCTGCCGCAACGGATGATCCGGCGGCACCATCGCCTCCGGGTTCACGTAGCCGCCCAGGTGACCTCTCTGATGATCCCGCCCGCGCATACGCCAGTCTCTCTCGGTGCCTGCTCTGGTTATAGAAATCACATCGATGGCCAAATTTACAGGGGGTTTTTCCGCAGCCTGTTAATACGCGCGACCGTCGTCACGTCGGCGGTGTTGCCAGGCAGTACCCACGAGCGCACCGGCATACCATCGCGGGTGACGGCAAGGGCGATGATCACCTGGGGCTGGTTGTCACGACCTTCCTTGCTGTGGCCGCGCTTG